>JBPYDQ010000242.1:0-21161 GCA_051986135.1 Terriglobales bacterium
CCTTAGGCACGGAATTACGTCAGAATAGAGTTCGTAGGGATGAAAAGCATCGTCCTGACCAGAATTGCGTCGCAACTGTCGTTCCTTGCCGAGATCAATTCCAGGACGGAAGATCTCGAAAGCGCGATGGTGGTGCTCACCACGCTCAGTTACGCTGCCCAAAACGGAAAAGAACTCCAGCAATGGCACCCCGAGCCATTCAGCCCATTCGGTCCATGCACGCTGTTCATTCCACAGAGTGAAGCCAAAATCAAACCAGACAACTCGCAGAGATCGAACCATTCGGCTCCAATCTGACTCTTAGGCTTGGCGAGCCGGATGGCTCACCCGCGCCTTTGAAAGCGCTGTAATGATTGTCTCGGTTTCACAGTGAATACCTTCACTTCGTCGCAGAGATACAGCAATCGCGGTAGCGCAGATTTTCTCGATCACCTCCCGAAAGTTCCACTTACTTGCCGGCGGGAACGTTTACCCGACACAAAAGACAGGCTGCAATCTGATGGCACGACTCGTGCTCTCCGGGGACTATAAGGAAATTTTATGGCCCAACGGCCGAGGTTCACAAACGATCCGGAACGAGAACGAAAGCAAAGAATCGTTCTCTCCTGCATTGCAGGCGCCACCGTCGTTCTAATGGCGGTCCTAGTCACCATTTCTCTGGTGCGAGGACATTGACCTCGCATCTGCCGCCCAAGAAGAGGTAGATGCCGCCGGAACTAACCTTGTCGTCTAGCAAATTCCCGCCTACGAAGCCTGTTTTGAAATCGTGGAAGGAAATTGCCGACGGGGAGTTCGCACAGTTCAGCGATGGCATTTGGAATTGCAGCTTCCCGTCTACAGAGTAAGGATAAGTTCTCGCTCTCCGGTCTTCGCATTCAAATTAGAGTTGGATTACTGGATGCGCCAAAACGCAGCGCGAGATGGAAGAGCAGCGGATTCTGGACAGGACCGCGCCACCGTTTACTCGGCAGTGGAACGGGCAATGAACTCTGCCAACAAGATGTCGTTGCTCGTTAATCAGCAGCACGACCAACTCGTTCGCATTGCTGAACAACTGCGGCTCTTATTGCAGCATCGGAACGGGAACCAGAAGAAAAAACTACGTCAATGAGAGCATTCGCAGGGGGGTCGGAAGATCGGATCAGTTCACGTCCATTGGCTTTGGGTGCGGATTATGGGAAGGGTCACTTAAGAATCATTCGAGATGCGCCCATGCGCTTCGGAACGCACGCAAAGCGTAAAGTGGTCTTCCAAATCAGCCTTCTCTTCAAGGGTTCCACACTCGTAAAAGATCCCCAATTTCACATGCTCAACATCCAGAAAGTGGAAAGCACTTTATCGAGCCGCGATTCGTGAAACTAATAGGAGTATCGTACCGCAGCTGGTAGAAGAAGCGGTCTTGGCGCGTGGGCGTGAACTCCTACAGGGAGGTATTGCGATGAAACTCACTCGTACCTAGCATTGACTAGTGGAGCGCTGATTAAAGGAGCAGCTACTCCGCCGTGGGCTCGGCGGCGAAGTGCGACGCGCTTCTCACGACTCTCTCAACAGCGGCCTCAGTTGGTTGTTAAAGAAGGGATTTTGGCCTAAGGGGGCAAAAAAACTTCAGTAAGCCTGCGCAACCGATCATCCTCGGCCTTGTCGACTTGGGCATTAATGTAATACCTGGCTGGAACATCACCAGCATCAAGATCACGGGAACGGATGCGGATGACTTCTCTCAAACCCACACCTGCAGATCGACACTCGCCGCTGGGCGAGCTGCACCATCAGCGTCACCTCGAATTCGGACGGCCTGCTCGAATTCGCTGCAGTCCAAATCATCGACGACGGTGGTGGCAGCCCACAGTACGTGTCCTTGGAGTGTTACTTTAAGCCTCTTTAGCCGCGACCGTTGTGGAGGTAAAAAGACTCGGAACAAGCCAATCCCGACGCATTGAGGAGGTCTACGTAGGCGTACGAAAGTTTCCCCCCAGCCACTGGGGATTGTGATATGTGCCGTCGAAATTGTGCGACGTTTTGTAAAGTTCGAACTCGCCCGTCGCAGATGCGCTGGCAGTCTTTCGCAGTAACGAGGTGACTTGCTGCTCACTCATCGGTTTAAAGCTGCGGGCTGCATCCAATGCCTGTCGCAGGATCGGCATGGATTCGCATCCAGTTATAACCACAGTGGTCGGTAAATTCATGGCATAGTGCAAGCACTCAATGGCAGTGGCGGTTTTGCTCCGGAGAATGATCGAATCGCCCATCGGCTTCATTCCAAGCACACCAATGTTGTGACTGACGAGTATGGGTAGCACTTTCTTTTCGAAGCTATCGTAATGTGCATCCATCACGTTCAAGGGCATCTGCACGGCGTCGAAGCTGAAGTTATGCGCAAAAGCGGTTTCGAGCATCTTCGCGTGGATGTCGGGACTCTTGTGCCCCGTGAACCCAATGTAGCGAATCTTCCCCTGTTTTTTGGCTTCAAGCACTGCCTCGATTCCACCCGCCGAGAAGATTCACTGCGGATCTGTCTCGCGGATCACCTCATGAAATTGCAGAAGATCGACGTGGTCGGTTTGCAGGCGACGCAGAGATTCATCGAGTTGCTGTTGAGCAGCGCGCTTGCTCTGCCCATCGATCTTTGTCATGAGGAAAGCCTTCGCTCGGTACCCGTCCCGCAACGCCCTGCCCATACGCTCTTCACTGACACCACCGTTGTAGTCCCAGCAGTTGTCAAGGAAGTTGACACCTTCATCGAGAGCAGCGCGAATGATGCGAATGCTCTCCCGTTCATCGGACGCTATTCCGATATGGTAGCCGCCCAGCCCGATGATTGAGACCTTCTCGCCGGTGCGCCCCAATGTCCGGTACGGAATCGCGGCAATCGCCGCGCGTGAGATCTGCGGATACAAGGAAGTGATGAGGCCAGCAGCGGCGGACTTTTTCAGGAAGTCTCGGCGATCCATGGGCAACTCCGTTACCGATCACCGGCAAGAGGATAGCACAATCGCTGCTGGTGATCTCGATAGTACCTGTAATGCGTTCTATTGTTCTCGAGATCCCGTCAACGCCGGCACGTCGCCAAGTCAAGGGTCCCAAAGCCATGGTCATTGCGGGCGATCAGGATGCAGTCGTTTTTCTGAAACCACCTCGAGCGCATGATCCAGAATCCGGAACTCCGCTCGCCCTGTCCAGCTCCGTCGCTCCACCCGAGGCTTGGACTTCACTCGTGCCTCACTGGCCGAGAGCAGCATTTCCTTGCCGCTGATGAATGCCTGCAATTCACCTTCTGTTAGTTTGCGTAAACGGTTTAGATAAGCCATCTGCGCTTCCAGCGTGTAATCGGCCCCGTAGAACCAGAAACGGCGGCTTGCCCCACGATGAATCCCCAAGGGGCCGCGAATTGCATTGCCAAACTCCCTTTCACCAATCGCATTATGCCTGGGAAAAATCTCGATGCCCTCCCTCAAGCCGGAGCCCTTCACCGGCACTCCCAGCCGGCTGGCAACATCGTGAATGTAGATTCGGCAGTCCTTCGCCAGCAGCGGCCTCTCCAGCAGAATCCAGAGATGGCCCCCGCGTTTGCTCATTTCGAGCGCGGGTTCCACCTTGTCCTGCCAGAGGTAGTACTGGAGCTTCAAGAGGTCTTCCATCGCGTTCGTGTAATCGGCATCGATGGCGACCCATTTACAACGCTGGGTGCACGGGTTGATGGCGTACAGGCCGATCGTGATTTCACCCTGCAAGTGCTGCCAGACAGTTTCTTCTCTCAGCGAAAGTGCCGCGCCGGTTTTCTTGTTGCTCGGGCGGAAGTAATAATGACGCCCGCTTGCGCTAGGTGCGGGCGCATGGACTGGAGGGTGTACGCCCGCCGGTTAACAAACAACCTGAGGTAATCGTTAACCACCCTCGGCGCCGCCTTGAATAATCCGGTCACCTTCCACCACCTCCTCTGTGGGCATTGCGAAACTGCTCCGAATCCTCTTTCCGCCACACCTCTCCGCAGGCGTGGCTGTTGGTAGGTAACTCGGAATATTTCTTTTGTCAAACGCGCACCTCTGGTGGCTGGCCCGGCTCCACCCACCAGCTCAGCCCTGCTTGCCACAGCCCGGGCCGTTCAACGAGATCGAGGAATTGGCATTCCTTGAGGAGCTGTTCGAGTTGGCTTACGCTGTAGCCGCCGAATTGCTCATCGTCAAAATCCATGCAGTACCACGTGCCCTTCTTCCGGTCCAGGACATAGACTGCACCAGACTGCGCATCCCCCGGCACCAACAAGAACAGCAAAACCGACAACGAGAATTCGATCCAACGAACGATCTCGGCCTGCTCGGCTACTTGCAAAAGTGAAGTGATGCAGCTTCGAGATCGGCATCTCGTCCAACCTCGAGAATTGGCGTTACCATCATTCGACCAAACATCACATTGTCCTTTCCGGGCCTGAGGCCCATACGATCTTTGAATTTGTGTGTAGCTTGAAAGAATTAACGAGATCTCCGCCACGGTTCGTGACACAAAGACTCATGCGTTCCGCTGGAAATCCCCACGTCTCGCAAATCGGCGAGATGTTGGGCACCCAGGTTTCAAAACCAACGGACCTGTCTAAGTGTGCGTCGCTCCCGGGCGTGGATTGCCCAGCCACGGCTGACAGGCGTCCGAACAAAGTAGTGCTAGCGAGTTCGAGTGTCACTCGAAAGAGCGACTAGTGTTGACGTAATAACCAGGATATCGTTCGAACCACTTGCTAGGTTTCTCCCCAGTATTCGGCCCAAAGAAATCGTCAGTGAACTCAAGCGTCGCGTATCGGAACAGATGCCTGCGACCATCGAAGGAGGATAGTCACGCCTTCCGGCGCGCTGAGCTGTGGAAATGGTGCTATCTATACCGGCGTTTGTAACGTCCGCTGGCTCGAAGTCCACCATCAGAGGCAGCGTTAAGAAATACACCGGCGCAGCCACCGTCTTCAAGTTCGTTGGCCGAACCCAGCACCGTTGAGAGGCTTTTGCTTGGAACTGGCCTGATCGGTCTCCCTGCACTGGCGAGACGCAAGCTCGGGACGTAAATCCGGATTAGCCAAATACTAACAACCGTTAGTGACAAAGAGCCCTGCCGGAAAAGGCAGGGCTTTTCCCTTTGTAGTGTCGACCTTCCCAGCCTTTCGAGACTATGGTGTATAGACTCTTACAGTCAGGGTCTGGAAACCCGAACGCGCAAAGCACCCGGCATCGTCCCCGAGAACTTCTGCGCACCCAAGCTTCACCGTAACAGTATGGTGTTGGTTTGCGAAGCTGTTCCTTGCTGTCGAGTGCACCTCGTAGGAGGTCCCGTGTTCGAAGGCAGGACCCTTAAATTGCCAGGAGTAGAACCCTGCTGAATCCGTCCCGCCACCGCTGGGAATCGCGCATCAACGAGGAACTGGTACAGTCCGTCCTCCCCACTAGTGGTTTGGCTGTTCCCGAACGTTAATCACGTCGCCACTAATTTCGACCTCATACGTGCAGGTCTGACCTGCCAGAACCGGGCATAGGAGATTGTAGCTGTAAATAGTGGCCGGAGTGGCAAGGCAGCCAGCGGTACCACAAGTTGCAGAAACGCCCGGCGAACCAGAGTCTGACCACGTGATCTTCAATGTCTCCTTGGCGGTGATCGTGGACGGCTGCGCCGACGCGGCGCGGCGTATCCCGCCGACATAGTCCCCCCGCACTGGACGATCTTGAGCGAACGCGATCGTAGCCACCAGTGCTACTCCTAACAAAGCATATTTCGTTTTCATAATAAGTGATGCTCACTCTCTGTGCCCCTGAAAAGACAGGAGCACGGCTCGGTACGACATTGTGAGGGGAAGCTAGACTTTGCGTGAGTGGCCTGTCAGATTGCGATTGGGGAAGTGTGCAACGCGGCCAGTTTGCTGTCGAGGTTTTTCCGCCTGGTTTTTTCCGCCTGACCCCGTATTGAGACCTTCATCCACCATAGGCGCGGCCTGCGCCGAGCACGAGGAGGTCACGGCCCAAATCACCCCCGGGCATCCGGCGATTACCACCCGCTCTTTGAGCGTAGCGTGTCTTCAGCAGCAGGTAGCGGGGCCCCCGAATCGAAGGATAGCAACCATTGCATGTATGCCTAAAAGGATGCGCCCTTGGGGATCTCGTTGAGGCTACCGAATCCGACAATTTTGTTCCCTCTTAGCTACCGCTTACGCTTCTTCAAGATCGAATTCTCGGTAGGCACAATAGGTGTTGCCAAGGTGTTGCTCATTTTTTCCCCTGGCAATGCGTAGTTCGCCGCTGCATTCCGTTTTTGGCAACACCTCGAGGTTTTCGGCCAGAACCCTTCCTGCGCACCCGTCCAACCGGAGGCTCCGTGAAACCATTTGGAACTGCTAGTGCTGACACCGGGCTGGGTATAGCTCGCCTGCTCGGCGACCGGCAGCGATGCAACGAAAAGTGGCGCCAAGATACAGGGAGCAGCACTCCTCGGCAGCTGCGACTGTGGTCGATTCTTCTGCTCTCACTTTCTCTCCTGGTCTCGGCAGTCCCAAGCCAAGCAACAAGCCAAGAGCCTGCCACTCCCCCGCTCGAGTTCGCCCAAACAGTTCACTTGCAGAAATTCAAGGCCGCGCGTAGGTGTCGTGTTGTGGCGTGCGATGCACGTCTAGACACCCCCGTCCTTCAATGCTCTTGCGCGCGCGACTAGCTGAAATGCACGAGCAGTGCGGAAACGATAAATTACCCCAAATCACAATTCAGAGCTAATATCAGGCAGTCTTCCACGATTGTCGTTTGGATAAGTAGAAGAGATTTATAAAGGCAGCCGCCCATGATTTCCCAAGCAAACATCTCCCCGAATACTCCTATGGGAGCGAACCTGGTGGTCGGCGGAGGCGCCACGTTCCGCGCCTGGGGTTCACTGGCGAGCGCTGTTTACATCAATGGGATTTTCGGCGGCACACCCATGTACGGGAAGACCGATGACCTTCTGCTTGCAAAGGACGCCCAAGGATACTGGGCCGGCTTTGTCGCTAGTGCGCAGGAAGGCGATCCATATCGGTTCTGGGTGGAAGGACCGGGAGGCAAGGGCGACAAACGCGATCCTTGTGCTCGCGAGCTATCGCCGGCAGCTGCCTTCCCCGACTGCGACAGCCTGATTCGCTCTGCTACGGCATATCCCTGGCATGATTCGGCATTTGTCACGCCAGATTTCGCTAACATGATCATTTACCAGTTGCATGTCGGCACCTATAATCCGAGCAAACCCGGCGTTGCTTCGACTTTTCTCGATGTTATTGGAAAAATTCCATACCTGGTGGCTCTGGGGGTCAACGTGCTCCAGCCGTTGCCGGTCGACGAGATGGAGACCGAGCCATCGCTGGGTTACAACGGCGCCGATTTGTTCTGTCCCGACTTTCCTTACGTGGTTACCGACCCTGCGGCCCTTACCGGGTATCTGGGCACCATCAATAGCCTGCTTTCGGGTAGAAACCTTCCGCCACTTGCACTGCAGGACATTACTCCGGGTCCAGCTCAGTTGAAAGCGCTTGTCGATCTGAGCCACGTCTACGGGATCGCAGTTGTCTTTGATGTGGTCTATAACCACGCTGGTGGCTTCACCGTGAACGGGAAGTTGGACGACAATTGCATTTATTATTGGGATCGCGCCAAAAATGTCGGCAACAACAACGACAGTCTCTACTTCACCGATCAGGACCGCGGCACTGGTGGCCTCTCCTTTGCTCTTTGGAAAAACGATGTCTGCCAATTTCTTGTCAACAACGCCTTGTACTATATCGGCGAATTTCACGTGGATGGGTTTCGCTACGACGAAATCAGTGACCTGATTTCGATGAATTGCGATTCGGGTTGGACCTTTTGCCGGAATCTCACCGACACTCTTCGCTACGTGAAACCGCGCCTACTGCAGAATGCCGAGTTCTGGCCTGGTGAAGTTGGGAATTATCCAAAGTCATGGCAATCAATTGTGACACCTACTGGAAATGGAGGTGCGGGTTTTGATGTAGTGCAACACGACGGATTGCGCGGTGCTGTGCGGAGCGCGGTAAATGCAGCTTCTTTCGGACAAGGTGCAATGGTTGATTTTGATGCGATCGCGGCGAACCTCTACCCTGAGGGCTTCGCGCATGGTTGGCAAGCGGTGCCTTGCGTTGAGAACCACGATATCGTGAAGGTCGGGGCGGAACTTCGTATTCCGACGCTTGCAGATGGATCGAACCACGAGTCGTGGTACGCGCGTAGCCGCTCGCGATTTGCAACCGGGCTGTTACTGACCGCCCCCGGAATTCCGCAGATCTTCATGGGCCAGGAGTTCCTTGAGGATAAGCAATGGAGTTGGGATCCCAAATCGGCGAATCTAATCTGGTGGGCCGGGCTGAATGCGGGAACGGATAAGGCTCGCGTGGATCATCTCCGCTTCACGCAAGATTTGATTCGTCTTCGATGGAACTACCCAGCCTTCCGCGGAGATAACTTGAATCCATTTCACGTTCATAACCAAAACCGCGTCATTGCATTCCATCGCTGGCTGGACGGCACCGGGCATGACGTCGTCGTGGTTGCAACCCTGGCGGAATCTACCTGGTACAACTACGGCATAGGGTTTCCATTTCCGGGTCCTTGGCGCGAAGTGTTCAACAGCGATGTCTACGATAATTGGATCAACCCGATTGTTGCGGGCAACGGAGGAGGTATCAACGCAACAGGGCCTCCTCTGCATGGATTTCAAGCTTCCGCAAATATCGTGATCCCAGCGAACGGATTCGTCGTGTTTGCCGAAAACTGAAGTGCCGGTGCCGTCTAGCCTTAGCCGTTCCAACGGCGCTCCAACGTACTATTTAATGAGTGTCCGACCCAACCTGATACTCAATTGGTGCTCTCGCAGAGTGGCTGCCAGGAAGCTCTTCGTGACGAGAAAATCCGATTTGTTGATCTCAACCGTGACGAACTGATCCGCACGCCACTACGAGCCAGCTACAGCGGGATGAAACAGCTCTGGCTTCCTCGCACCGTGCTTGAAGCCGACTTTCTGGTGTCGATGCCAAAGATCAAGACGCACCACTGGTCTGGCGTGACGCTTGCCATGAAGAACATGTTTGGGATTGTTCCCGGTGCGCGCTACGGATGGCCGAAGAACATCCTGCACTGGAAAGGCATTCAGGAGAGCATTCTGGATCTGGGCGCAACCGTGCCCATTCACTTCGTGATTGTCGACGGTATCGTGGCCATGGAAGGCAATGGTCCGCTCAACGGCAACCCGCGACCCCTAGGCAGGATTGTGCTGGCGGACGACCCTGTTGCTGCCGACACAACCTGTGCGCGACTAATGGGGTTCGAGCCCAGCCGCATCGTGCACATTCGTGAGGGTGCTCGCTTTCTTGGCAATGCCGATCCAGAACACGTCGACCAGGTTGGCGAAACCGTAGGGCCTCCTTCCACGCGTCAGAGTGCATGGAGGTTCACAAATTCTGGAACCTGACCAAACGGCGTTGAAGGTTGGCAAGGAACCGAAAAGTCACTCGCTATCTATCACGGAGTCGAACTTTGTACTGCGGCACCTTGCGCTCTTCGCACCGACTCTTTTTTCCGGTGCGCAAAGATGTCATTGGTACGAGCATCGAGTGCCTTGCGGACACTCTCCGGAATGTGGTCCATGTAGACCTCCGCGGTGGTCTTTATATGTTTGTGGCGCATGATCGTTTGAGCATCTTTCATTGTTCCGTGTTTCTGCAGATCGGTGCCCAAAGTTCGCCGGAACACCTGGAAAGTGCAGAGGTGGTGTGGAATTTTCAGCTTGTCTGTATGGGGCCACACCTTCCATTTGAAGAAGTTCTTGGCGCGAAACGGCACGGGCTTGCCTTTGTTTTTGCGACGCCCTGCGGTGGGAAACATTAGGGCATCGGGAGAGGTATCGTGACACAATCGTCGCCATGCTTCAATGTAAGGCCGAACCCGCTCAGGAATGGGGATCCGGGCGCGACTGTCCTCGGTTTTTACTTTCCCCTCGTAGAGCGTCCCCTCGTACGCTGTGTCATACACGATGAAGTGATCGCCAGCGTATGACTTCCAGGTAAGCCCCAGATCCTCGCTGGTGCGGGGCCCGCAGAAACAGCCGACCGCCAGCAACGCGCGATCGAGGGGATGTGGAATACTATCGATCAGATCGAGGATCATGTTTGGTTCGATCTTGGGCTTCTTGGCGACGCGTGTGTCCGGCATCCGCAGATCCTCGGCCGGGTCTTCGGCGATGAACTTCATTTTCCGCGCCGTGCGGAAAATCGCCTTTAGGTTGGAGCAGGTGTGACGCACAATCGAATCGGAGAAGTCCTTGGCCAGTTTGTTGAGATGGACCTGTAGCTCAAACTGGGTGATGTCCTCCAGGGCCCGGTCGCCGAAGTACTCGATCAGATAACGCTTGATCTCGTAGGAGGTCTTGTCTTTTGTAGCCTGGTGCCAGCGTCCTTCGCGCATCGGAAGATAACGATTGTCGACGAACCAATCGAACGTCGTCTTCGGGTCCGGTCGTTCTTGGGACTGGTGCGGCCCCAGTTCCTCGGCAATTAGCCCTTTCAGTTTTTCTCTGGCTTTCCATTTTTTCAGTTCGCCGATCTTGCCGAGCGGAACGCAGGCCTGTTTCTTCTTCCGCTCGCCGCTCACAGGATCGACAACGTACCGCCAGAAATTTCCGTAGATCTGGTTGCCGTGTTCCGTAAGCCAGCCGTTCTGATGTCGAGGCCTTGTCATAGAACGTTCCTAATCCAACCGGTGTCACAAAGACCGGTGCTTAGGCCCGTCTGCGCAATGAAGAAGGTTCCCCCATGTGATCCAGGATGAATTTCTCAACGTCTTCCCTCCGAAACCGAAGCATCTGCCTGCCGTGGCGGCCAGCACCTAACAGCACGGCTGGAATGCGCGGATTCCTCCGTGTCGCATGCGCTTGTACCCAATCGAGGGAAACACCAAGCCACGCGGCGACCTCGCGGGAATTGAGCAGACGGTCAGGAGTACGTGGAAACTGGAGGGTGGGCGTCGCCGACGCTGGCTGAGTTGACATACGTATATTCCTTTCGCGCTGAGTTTTCAATCTGCGTTTGTTTTTCTCGGCAGAGCTACCCGAACGGGTTCCCGGAGCGGCCCGAGTGGTTCTTGAATTTAGCCGTGCCTCGCGCGCGATCTGATGTTCAGAGCGAATCAAGAATTCGTCAAACGCAAGTGCAGAATCGGGCATGAAAACCGCTCCGGATTTGTAGGCAGATTGTCTGCGAGTTGCCCTACGATCGCGTTGATCCTTGACGACCGGAGCTGTCCGGACAAGTGCGGTAAACGTGATTTGCGAGGGCTGGTTTGTAACGAGCGGAAAATGTCCCGGGGTTTTGCTGAATATTGCTGGACAATCGAAGGCAGAGAACGTCCGTAAGCTGCACAAAAGAATGGCTCCTCAGGTAGGACTCGAACCTACAACCCTCCGGTTAACAGCCGGATGCTCTGCCATTGAGCTACTGAGGAGTATGGTTGGAAAGCGCTCGGGTGCGGGCATCCCGCACTCGTATAATACCATCCCGGCAGCGCACTGAAAACCGGCACCTACTTACAGTAGTTTGACCGGCGTCCTGCAACAATGCTATAAAAATCTGTCTTGCGTCGCGAGCATGTGCTGGGCAAAACTCGGCACCTCTTCCTGGCGCAAACCATCCGACGCGGCCAAGCTCAGCACTCCTGTCAAGTCTTGCGGTGGAAGCGTGTTCGGAAGTCCAGCGATCGGTTCCCGGTGCTCAGAGACGGGCGCCCCGCGCGAATCGCTTGCTGGAGTGGCGTGCTTCAGACACGTATTTATCCCAGATCAGAGAG
Organism: Terriglobales bacterium; assembly: GCA_051986135.1. Lineage (GTDB taxonomy): Bacteria > Acidobacteriota > Terriglobia > Terriglobales > Acidobacteriaceae > Gp1-AA122. The sequence continues at coordinate 11,841 of JBPYDQ010000242.1, forward strand.
GTTTGGAGGATCCCCTATGCGCACCTGGTTCGCAATTCTTGCGTCCCGAGGCGGCCATTTGATCAAAACGAGTACCGTGTTGGCCGGTATACTGCTTTCGAGCGCGGTGGCCGCCTTGGCCCAACCTGGCGGTGAAACTGGAGGCGAGGCAAGCCTCAAAGTTCCCGATCTTTCTACCGTTCAATTCTTCAACAACCGGATCGATGGCCATAGATTATTGCTTTTCGGCATTCTTTTCTGCATCTTAGGTCTTCTTTTCGGTCTGGTTATTTACACGAAGTTGAGGAACCTACCGGTGCACCGTTCCATGCGGGAGATCTCGGAGCTCATTTACGAAACCTGCAAGACCTATCTGGTAACGCAGGGCAGATTCCTGATGCTGTTGTGGGTCTTTATTGCCGTCGTCATTATTCTTTACTTTGGTGTGCTGGCGCCCGTGCCGGGAAAGTCCGTCGCCGTGACCCTCCCGATCATTCTGGCCTTCAGCCTCATTGGTATTGCCGGCAGCTATGGGGTCGCCTGGTTTGGAATCAGGGTTAACACGTTTGCGAATTCACGCACGGCTTTTGCGGGACTGGGCGGCAAGCCGTACCCCATTTATCAGATTCCGCTGGAAGCTGGCATGAGCATCGGCATGATGCTGATCAGCGTCGAGTTGCTCATGATGCTGATCATCCTTCTGTTCATCCCCGGAGAGTACGCCGGGCCTTGCTTTATCGGATTTGCCATCGGCGAGTCGCTGGGCGCAGCCGCGCTTAGAATCGCGGGCGGTATCTTCACCAAGATCGCCGATATCGGTTCCGACCTCATGAAGATCGTCTTCAAGATCAAGGAAGACGATGCTCGCAACCCTGGAGTCATCGCCGATTGCACCGGTGACAACGCGGGAGACTCGGTCGGTCCCAGCGCCGACGGCTTCGAAACCTATGGCGTCACCGGCGTAGCTCTGATCACATTTATCCTTTTAGGCGTGAAGAGTCCGACCGTGCAGGTACAGTTGCTGGTTTGGATTTTCGTCATGCGCATCATCATGCTCGTCGCCAGTGCGGCTGCTTATTTTCTGAACGGCGCCATCGCCAGGGCTCGCTATGCCAATTCTGAGGAGATGAATTTCGAAGCTCCTCTGACTTCTTTGGTGTGGATTACCTCGCTGGTTTCGATTGTGTTTACCTATCTCGTCTCCTGGGCTGTCATTCCCGACTTGGCAGGCGATACTTCGCAATGGTGGAAGCTGGCAACCATCATCTCGTGCGGCACGTTGGCCGGCGCCATCATTCCTGAACTGGTGAAGGTTTTTACTTCGACCGAGTCGCGGCATGTAAGGGAAGTCGTGACTTCGGCCGAGGAAGGCGGCGCATCACTAGGCATCTTGTCGGGATTCGTGGCTGGCAACTTCTCCGGCTACTATCTGGGGCTGGCGATGGTTGTACTGATGTCGATTGGCTATTACATGAGCACTATGGGGCTAGCCGCGTTGATGGTGGCGGCACCGGTATTCGCCTTTGGCTTGGTGGCTTTCGGCTTCCTGGGCATGGGCCCGGTCACCATCGCCGTCGATTCCTACGGTCCGGTCACCGATAACGCGCAGTCGGTTTATGAGTTGTCCCTGATCGAGCAAATCCCGAATGTGGAGCAAGAAATCAAACGAGACTTTAATGTGAATGTGAGGTTCGAACGCGCCAAGGATTTGCTGGAAGCAAACGACGGCGCTGGCAATACCTTCAAGGCGACGGCGAAGCCGGTTTTGATTGGCACCGCTGTGGTGGGGGCGACCACCATGATTTTCTCCATCATCATGGCGCTCACCAACGGGCTTACCGCCAACGTCGGGAAGCTCTCGCTTTTGCACGCACCCTTCGTTCTGGGTCTGATCACGGGCGGCGCAATGATTTATTGGTTTACTGGCGCCTCGACGCAAGCCGTGAGCACGGGTGCTTATCGGGCGGTGGAGTTCATCAAAGCCAACATCAAGCTTGAGGGAGTGGAGAAGGCTTCCGTCGCAGACAGTAAGAGGGTGGTAGCCATCTGTACCCGCTATGCTCAAAAAGGCATGCTGAACATCTTTATTGCGGTATTCTTTGCCACTCTGGCTTTTGCCTTCGTCGAGCCATTCTTCTTTATCGGATACCTGATTTCGATCGCGGTGTTCGGCTTGTATCAGGCCATCTTTATGGCCAATGCTGGTGGCGCATGGGACAACGCAAAGAAGATCGTCGAGGTGGAGCTCAAGCAGAAAGGTACCGACCTACACGCCGCCACGGTAGTGGGTGACACGGTAGGCGATCCTTTCAAGGACACCTCCTCGGTCGCACTGAATCCGGTCATCAAGTTTACGACCTTATTCGGACTGCTGGCCGTCGAACTGGCAGTGAGCATCACGGAAAGGCAGCCTGCATTGAGTCATATGCTGGCGGCAGTTTTCTTCCTGATCTCGTGGATCTTCGTTTACCGGTCGTTTTACGGGATGCGGATTGGGGGAGCGCTGGAGGCAGAGGCCGCGCGCGCCGCGGCGAAGTAGACCGATCGGGAAGCGGCCCCTGCTCGTGGTCGCTTCCGAACTCCTATCGTCGCCGCCAGACCAGGGATCTTGGGTTGTCTCCGACACCAGCAAACCCCAAGTTCCCTTCGACAGGCTCAGGGCAAGTTCTCGGCTCCGTGGGCTGGCTTCGCCTCTGCTCAACTTCCGCTCAAGATGGCATTCGGTTAGCTCTTCCCTGCCCCATTCCCGTCCATGGCGGGTGTGTGGTTCTTTAATCCCAGCAATGCGGCTTGCACCTTCTCCCAATCGCCCGACTTCACTGATCCAGTCGCTGGAACACCTTCCCTGAAGTAGGCGAGAACGTTCGCTCTGAGAGCTGGCGTGACATGCCGGAATTGATCTTCCGCTAATCGGTGCACCAGTGCTACATAGGTTCGATCCGCAAGTGCATAATCCCCGGCGCGGATCAGGCGGCCGGTGTCGAGGTTGCGATTGGGGAATTCTAAATGGTTCGTCTTTACCTGCCGCAAAAGTTGGCGATACTCGTCAATGGCTCGGTCCATACTACGGAAGTAATGATCCTCAGCCGCAGGAGTGGGGTTGCGATAACCCAGAATCTTGGCTGGCCCAAAAGGGATCAATTTGATCAGAAACCCTAGGATGCGCGCGAAGATTCCCGGACGACGGTACTTGTTGCCAAACTGTTTCTCGTAATCGGTGCGCGACAGGTGATAAACGAATTCCTGCTTGGCGACGTCTTGCCGCTCGTGAGAAACCGCGGGTCGATGCGTTGCCAGCGCAACTTCGGTCATCTCCGGAACGACGCGGCCGACCGCGAAGCGAAAGGTTTCCAGGGTCAGGTCGTCATAGTGTAGGAGAGTATCCATGGGAATGCCGTAGGTGTCCTGAAAGGCGCGTTCCAGTAGACCTTCGGAGACTTGGAAGCCGATGAAGTCGTGATATTGCTGAGAGTTGTAGCGGTGCTTGGCTACCTCGAGCACATCGAAACTGAATTCGGTGCGCAGGTGGGCTTCGTGATCATCCTGGTAGGTAACCCAATTACCAAATTGCTGACGCAGCTTCGGGTACAGGATGGGTACGGAAAGGTTTACGGCCGAATGCCCCCAGGCATCGGCAGCGTAGTGACTGAGAGCTCCCAGGGCAAACGCGTATTCGTTAATGTCTCGGGCATCGCGAATCATAGAGGCCACAAAGTCGCCGGTTCGAACGTAGTGAAGGAAATTGGTAAACAACTGATTTCCGAGCGGATAGTAGCCCACATCTTGAATAACGGCCCCCCCATATGCGAACGCATGAGCTTTCTTCATCTGCTCGGCAGTCGCCGCTGGGAAACGGGTGACGAGAAGAGGCCGTACATCAGACTCCCATGTGATGTCAATCACCTGTTCGTGGGAGAGAACCGAAACGGCCGCGAGCGGCTGGCAGATGAGAACGGCGGCTACCAACACCAGGGTCAGCTTTGAAAGCATAGTGTGACCGAGATGCAAGATATCGAGCCGTGGTCTCATGAAGCAGAATATCGCAAGCTGGCTCGGCTCGATGCTCACCGGCACACCGGCTGAGAGGCAAAGCGATAAAACCAGACCCGGCCGGCTCCGATGAGATTAGTGTCGTCCCCCAGCGAAGCCAGTGATAGTTCAGTCTTTTCAAAGGGGACAAAGCGGCAGCTTTCAGCAACGATCTTGCGAATCATAGGCAAGAAGAGCTCGAGGCTTTTCATGATGCTGCCGCTCAGCACGATTGTGTCGGGCACGAATAGGGTCACCAAGTTTGCGATACCCAGGCCGAGATAGTAAGCCTCGCGTTCGACAGCGCGGCGAGCCAGCTCGTCCCCTTCTTTGGCCAGGGCACATACATTCCTGGCGCTTAGATCAGAGCCATGCGGATAATCAGCGGGCGCGTTCTTGCGCATCCAGGCTGTGATCGCGGGTCCGGCGGCAAGAGACTCCCAGCAACCGTGAAAACCACAGTCACACAAGGGACCCGAGGGGTCGATGACATGGTGGCCGATTTCAGGATGAGCCTGATCCACTCCGCGATAAACCTCTCCGTCGAGAATGATTGCGATGCCGATCCCCGTCCCCACAGTCACATAGATGAGGCGTCCTTTGTTTCGGCCGGCACCCCAACCGGCCTCGGCTAGAGCGGCGGCATCAGCATCATTTTCTATAGCCGCAGGAACATGAAAGGCCTTCTCAAGATCTCGAACCAGATTCTCGCCGCGCCAGTGTGGAAAAAAGCCGACATCGCCAAATTCGCCGCTAAACGGGTACACCGGCCCGGTCGATCCAATGCCGATGCCTGCAATATCGGTCCCGGTGCGATCGACAGAGTCCTCGAGCATGGCGGTAATACGCTCGAGTGCCTTGGCATAGGGTCCAGCTGCTTCGGTAGGCGATTCCCGCCTGCACAACAACTGCCCATTCTCGTCCACGATTCCCACGGCAATTTTCGTGCCTCCGATGTCCACCGCTCCGACTGTCTTCATTCTGTGTTCACCTGTCGTGCGCTTTGTCTTCGATTCACGCCCGCGACCATCCCTTTGGACACGCGGCCTGGAAAACTAGTGTACCGCGGGGCAAAAGGGCGTGCTCGGAGGCGCTTCGAGTCACGCTATTTTTACAGCCATGTCTCTCCCGGACAAGTCCGTGTCTCTCTGACACAAGAGGAAAATGTTACAAACAGGTTAACGTACGGGCGGCGCTTTTCGCTCTATCTCTTGGCAGCGCTTGGAACAGGAGGTTTGGCTATGAATTCGGTCAAGCTGATCGCGGTGTTTCTCTTGCTGTTGTCGTTCATGAGGGCCACCAGCTGGGCACAAGCTTCTTCCACTTTCCTGCAAGGAACAGTCACCGATCAGAGCGGAAGCGAGATCCCAGGTGCCACGGTGGTGCTCCTGAATTCGGAATCAAAGACGGAACGGACCACAACTACAGGTCAGCGTGGTGAATACCGGCTGCTGGCCATTCCTCCCGGAACGTACACCTTAAGAGTCACAGCGCCGAGCTTTGCGCGTTATGAGCAGACCGGTCTGCAACTGCTGGTAAACACGCCGGCAACCGCGAATGTGGAGCTTAAAGTAGGCGCGATCAACGAGAGTGTGACAGTCACCAGCGAGGCACCGGCTTTGAACATGGTAGACGCCTCCATCGGCAATTCCTTTGACCAGACGCAAGTCCGCCAGATTCCACTGGAGGGGCGCAATGTGCCCGACCTACTGAGTTTGCAGGCTGGCGTCGCATATACCGGCAACCGCCCGGATATTGATAAAGATCAGGACACGCGCAACGGGTCGGTGAACGGAGCACGCAGCGACCAGAGCAATATCACTTTGGACGGTGTGGATGTGAATGACCAGAGCAATGGGTACGCCTTCACTTCCGTCCTTCCGGTGACATTGGATTCAGTTCAGGAATTCCGGGTGACAACGACCAACTATAACGCTGACCAGGGCGAAGGCTCGGGAGCTCAGGTTTCGTTGGTCACCAAGAGCGGTTCGAACAACTTCCATGGCTCTCTCTACGAATACCACCGCAACACCCTGACCAGCGCTAACGACTACTTTGTAAAAGGTTCCGAGATAGCCAGCGGCCAGCCAAACCGTCCGGATAAGTTAATTCGGAATATCTTCGGCACATCCTTAGGAGGGCCGATCAAAAAGGACCGATTGTTCTTCTTCGTGAATTACGAAGGCACGCGGCAGCGAGAAGAGCAAAGCACGGTGAGAACCATCCCAACTTCTACCCTCTGCCAGGGGATCCTCCGCTATGTGAATGTGAATGGCGGAATCACGACCATGACACCTGCCGACATCGCCAGCCTCGATGCCTTGCAGTTGCCGAGCGGCTACAACGGCCAAGGGCCGGGAATCAATAAGGCGGTGCTCGATCTCACCAACCACACGGGCTATTGGGACAAGACCTATTGTACCGGACAGTTCGTCACCAACGATGCCTCCGTCGGCGACGGATTGAATTATTCCGGTTTCCGTTTTCGCGCGCCCGTCAGTCTCGATAACAACGCCTTCATTGCTCGTTTGGACTATCATCTGACCGCTGATGGCAAGCACACGATCTTCTGGCGTGGCGCTCTGCAGAATCTATTCAATCCCCAGGCGCCTTTTCTGCCAGGAAGCGCCCCGGAGCAGACCGTAACCGACCACAGTAAAGGGTTCGTGGTTGGATACACCTCTGTTCTGAGCTCCACGATGGTGAATAGCTTCCACTGGGGATTCACTCGGCAAAGCACCGGTATTCTGGGCGACACGAACCAGCAGTGGAACTTGTTCTATGGCCTGGATCAGGGAGTGTTCTACAGCCATGACTCGCAGACGCCTACGCACAATTTCCTGGACGATTTCTCCTGGACGAAAGGTTCGCATTCTCTGCAATTCGGAACCAACGTGGGCTTCGCTCGCAATCCACGCGTCAGTTACGAACATTCCTTCAGCGTAGGTAAGGGCGCGACTAACTGGATGGCACCCACTGGCTTCGCGAACACCGTTACTTCGGTCAGTGCCGGAAGCCCGCTCGATCCGTTTTATGCGGGCCTGCCCGAGCCTGCCTCCAGCCCACAATACGACCTTCCCATGCTCGGTTTGCTAGGAATGGTCTCGGATATTGTCAGAAACTCGAACTACGATAAGAGCGGGAACGTATTGCCCGAAGGCGCACCGGTCAAGCGCGATTACGGGCTCAATTGGTATGAGTTTTACGGTCAGGATTCCTGGCGTATAAGGCCGAATGTGACAGTGACTTATGGCCTGCGCTGGTCCCTGTTTCCGCCTCCGTGGGAGGTCAATGGATTCCAAGCGTCACCGACTTGTGATCCCTTGCAAAACCCTGTCACTGGTTGTCCCTCCTGGGCTTACAACATGGGGTCGGAATTCAATCAGATGGCGCAGGACATGAGAAACGGACTCGGTTATAACTCCATTCCGTTGCTCTCCTTTGTGCTGGGTGGACCCGCAAATAACGGGCGGGGCTTCTACAACTTCGAAAAATCTGATCTCTCGCCGCGCGTCTCGATCGCCTACTCGCCGCGGCCTTCGGGCGGGTGGCTTAAGAAACTCTTCGGAGAAGGTGACAAAACTGTTATTCGCGGCGGCTTCAGCAGGGTATATGATCGTGCGGGGCTGCAGTTGCTTAGCACGTTCGACGCGAACGCACCGGGGGGTTTGAGTTCTACGGTTCAAAACCCGTGCTGCTATTTAACTGATCCCGCCGGATCGGGTACCCCGTACGATACCTCCAATGGCGTGCCCCGCATTACCAACATCAATACCATCCCCGTCTACAATCAAAGCGGGGTTAAGGTCTTCTTTGATCCTCCCCCGGGTGCATTTCCTCAGACTCCGGCTAACGGCAGTCAAGCCATCACCTGGGGAGTCGACCAGTCCCTTAAGACGCCGTACGCCTATGCCTTTGATTTTTCCATCGGACGGGAGTTGCCAAACCGCTTCTCGTTGCAATTTTCTTATGTCGGTCGCCTGGGACGCAATTTGCTCACGCAGCGCGACCTGCGACAGCCTCTTGACCTAGTCGACCCAAAGACGGGGATCGATTACTACGCTGCTGCCACCCGCCTGTCACAGTTGGCGCGCCAAGGAATCCCACCCAACCAGATAACTGATTCCATGATCGGCCCAACTGCGTCTTACTGGCACGACATGCTTCAGCCTCTGAACGGAACACTTAATTCGGGCGGCAACAATTACATTGTGTATTTCAACTATGGATCATGCGTGGTCAGTATCTCTAGTCCCACTTGTCTGGATCCGAAGGGTAACCCCAACGCGCTCGGACAGGCCGTTTATGGTTTGTTTACGGGGACTGGGGCTTATCCTGGTAACGAGGTGGTCGGCCTAGGAAACGTCGATTTGTATTATTACCTCGCCGACGATGCCCCGAGTACAAATTACTACTTCTTCAACGGTCAGCCGGGCGAGATGCTGAATAACCAATTGACTACGCAATATGCCTGGAGTTCCATCGGCAGTTCAAACTACAATGCTCTCCAGGCCAGTCTAAGAAAGCAATTCAGTCGCGGTATTCAGTTCGACTTGAATTACACCTACTCCAAATCGATCGACATTACATCCAACGCAACTCGGTTGGGCTTCAGTTCCAGCGTCAACGTCGGCGCGCCAGGAAGTCGGCTGGTGAATGCGTTTGATCCGAACGCGCGTCGCGCGGTTTCCGATTTCGACACAACCCACCAGATCAACGGAGACTGGATAGCCGAGCTGCCCTTCGGCCGCGGAAAAAAATTTGCCGGTAATGCCCTCGGCGCAACTGACGCGCTAATCGGAGGCTGGCAGCTCTCCGGAATCCTCCGTTGGACGAGCGGGTTCCCATTCACGGTGGACAACGGCAACTTCTGGCCTACCGACTGGGACGAGCAGGGTATCGCCACCATGATTGCCCGTCCAAAGACAGGCGCATACAAACAGCCCGATGGATCGGTCAGCGTATTCCCCCATCCCTCCGTGGCATTTAACGACTTCATCCATCCGTTCCCGGGTCAGGGTGGATCGCGAAATGTAGTGCGCGGTGACGGCTTTGCCGGGCTCGACATGGCTCTCAGCAAACGCTGGCGGATGCCATGGGAAAACCACAGCCTGCAATTCCGCTGGGAGGTATTTAACGTTCCGAACTTGGTGCGCTTCAACGCGCTTTCGGGTCTGGGCACACAGGCTTGCGCCTGCATCGCGTCACTGCAGCAAGTGCCGCAACAGTTCGGCGATTACACAGGTTTGCTGACCCAGCCGCGAGTCATGCAGTTTGGGCTTCGTTATGAATTCTGAGCTGATGGCCCCGCGT
>JBPYDQ010000243.1:0-4170 GCA_051986135.1 Terriglobales bacterium
ACCATAAGCCCCGCCGATGGTTCCGTGCGATACCAGTACGGAACATAGATCAGCATTGGATCAGGCTTTGCCAGGGAAACAGTTCGCGCATCCCTCACGATGCCGATCACGGTGAATGGCTTCTCGGTGGCTGGATTTCCCCAACTGAATTGCCGCCCAATTGGGTTTAGGCCAGGCCATAGAGTTTTCGCTGTCTTCTCCGAGACCAGAGCCAGATTCTGACCCCATTCGCCCTGACTAAAGATGCGTCCTGCGATGAGGTCCAGATGAATTGTCGAAAAATAATCAGGGCTGACCCACCGAAAATTCTCAATTGGAAGCTGCGTATCGGGACGACTGTCCCCTTGAACCCGCGCCATATCACCCCAGTCGTCCGCTTCGAGTGGTAAGCCACTCGCAAAAGCAACTTGCTCCACGCCAGGCAAGCGATCGACGCGTTCGAGGACTGTCTTATAAAAGGCGGCACGGTGCTGGTCGTCTTGATATGATTTCCCGGGCAACTCAAGAGTGGCCGCGATGGTACGCTCTGTGGTGAATCCTCGATCCACAGACATCAACCTTACGAGGCTTGCAGTCATCAGTCCGGTCATCAACACTAACGCGACGCTAACTGCTACTTCAATTCCCACAAGAGCGCGCCGCGCGCGTCGGTTTCCACGCGATTCTCCGGCAACACGAGACTCACTATGTAGAACCTCGAATGGGGCTGTACGCGAGATCATCAGTGCGGGCGCGGCTCCCGCCAAGAGGCTCGCGATCGCAGCCAGAAGCAGCGCGCATCCCGCTCCCATCCAATCAACATGGAGTGGGCCGCGAAAATCGAGTGCCGGCGGCAGGTATCGTCGCATGGCTGGGACCACGCCAGAGGCCAAAAGGATGCCCAGCCCACCTCCCGCCGCGGCCAGCACGACGGTTTCGCGGATTGCCATGCGGACCATCTCGGCACGAGTTGCGCCTAAGGCCGCAGCTACTGCCATCTGCTGCTTCCGTCCGACCGCGCGCGCCAACAGAAGATTCGTTACATTGACGCAACCCACCAGCAGCAGGCACGCCGCAGCCGCCAGCAAGATGACCAGCGGTTTTCGGTTGTTGCCAACAAGGGTATCCTGGAACGGCGTGAGCGCTACCGAGAGCGTAGCCTTTTCATCGGCCGGCAGGTTTTCGCCAATGGTACGTTGCAGAGCGTCGAGATCCGCAGTTGCGGCACGAAGCGACACTCCTGGGTTTAGCCGCGCAAGTCCAAAATAATTCAGATCGCCCATCTCTTCGGCTAGCCGTTCCTTCGAGAAGGCCAGAGGCGCCAGTACCTCTACAGGCCGGGATCGATCTGTTTGACCAATAGTCGCTGACCATTGCAGCGAAGGCACATGGAACGACCGCGGCATGACACCGACGATGGCATAAGGGACACCATCTAACCGGATCGTATTACCTAGAACACCCGGGTCTGCGTTGAAGTGTTGGTGCCAGAGGTCGTACATCAGGACTGCCACATGCTCGTTACCTTTTTGTCCTTCGCTAATTGTGTACGCTCGTCCTAACGAAGGCTGAACTCGAAGCACTGAAAAGATCCCAGGCGTGGCCCACATCACCTCCACCTGTTGTGGCCGGTCACCGCTACCAAGCGGAACGGGAAATTGTTGCAAAAGTGCCATTGAGTCGAAGCTGCGGTTTTGATGCTGCCAGAAAGTGAAGTGATTGGCGCTCACAGGCAGAGTCGGATAGATGTCCCTCCATTCCGCGACTTTCTCTTCGACGGTCACAAGCCGATCCGCCTGTGTAAAAGGTAGCGGACGCAGCATGACATCGTAGACCAGGGTAAAGATTGCGGTCGTCGCACCGATACCGAGAGCAAGCGTCATTACCGCAACGGCAGCGAATCCAGGTGACCTTAGCAACTGCCGCAAGGCATAACGAATGTCCTGCCACACGCGCTCGAAAGTCGCCCAGCCCCAAGCTTCGTGGGCATGCTCGCGAATTAGTGTCGGGTTGCCGAGTGCCTGCCGTGCTGCATAGCCGACTGCTTCTGGTGGTACGCCCTTTTCGCGTTGCTCTTCTTCTTCGAGTTCAGGGTCGGAACGTAGCTCGCGCTCAAGGTCCGCATCTCGCCTCCTGATTTGCAACCATCGCATATCAGCTCTCCTCAGCGGGGGGCCATCACGCGCGCCACCGCTTCTGTCATCTGCTTCCACTGCGTTCTTCGACAACAAGCTGCTTCCGGCACTCTTCCGTGAGCCAGTAGTACTTGAACTCCCGGTTGCGGTCCGGGGCTGTCTCCCATTTAGAGACGATCCAACCCCTTCCGTTCCAAACGGTGAAGCGCAGGATAAAGCCAACCGTGCTGCATCTGGACGAAGTCGCCAGTGCTGCGCTGAATGTCCTTGCCGATCTGGTGCCCATGCGCAGGTCCATAGAGAAGCGTGCGCAGAATGAGCATGTCCAGCTTGCCCAAGAGAAGGTTCGCGTGCTGTTGTTTCTCTGGCGCCATAGTCGACGGTCTACTCCAATCAGAATGTGATGGTGGACCGTCGACTGTCGCTTGTCAAGAAATGCCGTAAACGCCCATTCTCAAATGATGACTTCAGGGCAAATCGCTCATCCAGCTCGCTTTTAAGACTGAATCAGGAATACATCCTCGGAAACGCTAGTGCTGTATCGACCTGAAGCTGCGCTCCCTCGCGCGCATGCGCGATCCCCACCGCCACGAGCAGGCCCCGGCGCGGGGCATGAGAGAGCCTTTCTCGCGCATGGGATCACGGGGTTCAGGCGAATCAAATCGGTATCAGTAATTTGCTTGAACGAGCTTTCAATTCGAAGTTCAGAAGTTCCCCGTGTGAGGTCGATGATTAAGCGGTCAGCGGTTGTGTCAAGTCAAATCTTCTTTTGAGGTGGTTGAAACGTGAAAATGAAATCATACCCTCATGTTGCAACCGACCGACGACAATGCCAGCGGGAATCCCAACGTCATTTGCCAGTGTTTGCACACTCGATTCCGAAAAGTGGGAGGCACTGATGAACCGTCGCCATTGAGGCTCTGGTATTAGGCCGTTAACGGGGCCCCGGCGAGAACTTTGTTCTCGTAATGAGTAGTCATGCGGCCATCTTTAGACCGACAGCAGCGACCAATTGATCTAAGGCGCTAGTAACGGATTGATACAGCGTATCAAGTTGATGCAGCCGTTCCTGGGATATCGCTCGGTCCCCTTGATAGGGATGAAGAATTCCAGCCGTGAGCGGGGCGTAGATCTTGTCAAAGAGTTTGAGAAAAAGCAGACAGATCCGGTATCCGTTGGGCAGGAGTCGATAACGACGGGAATGGGGCAGCTTTTCAATGAGGCCTTTGGCTCGCAGCTTCCACAATTCGTAACGGATTCCGCCGAGAGGACATTTCTCGACTGGTATTGCCAAGGCCTCCGCCACCGCCGCTTGTAACTCCACCGTAGTGAAGGTATCTCCCGCGGCCACATGGGAGAACCGTACCAGAGAACTCATCACTGCCAATTGTCGGGGATGGTCCAGTTTGAGTCCAGGAATGCGCTTGCCATTGGCCAAAAGGGTGGGCTGGCCGAGAGTTCGCAGTTCGCCACGATCGAGAAATGTTTCCAGGATGTCCTGCTGCACCTCCTGGTAGCGGGTGGTAATGCCTTGCATTTTCTCGCGCAAGGCAACTAGGTTCTCCACGGCCTTATTGATGCCGTAGTCCTTGTAGACATTGTTGGTCGCGGCTTCGATGCGCAGCACGTCATAGTCCCGCACATAGTGTTTGGCAAAGCCATTTTTGTAGTAGCTGCGCATCACCGGGTTTCCCAGATGCAAGTCTTCGATTTCGGTCTGCAGTTTACCGTGGTACTGATGCGTGATCCGTCGACCGAAGATGACCGTCAGCTTATCCGGTCGGCCGAGGCTGCGATTAGCATCGAGGAGTCGCTCTCCCAATTCCTCTAACGCGGCCCGACGGCGAAAGATCAGATTTTCGCAAAATTCGAGCTGAGAAAAGAACAACTGATGCCAGCAGCCATGCTCCCGCCGTTCTTTGGGAGTAAAGAAAGGGATCAGGCGGTTCAGCCATTTATGACCACAGCGGACCAGGTCCTGCGAAGTTAAGGAATCGGCCATCCTCTGCAGAGTCTCGGGATCGCTACAGCCGCGAAAGCAGTTCCCCGTTTGTGT
>JBPYDQ010000244.1:0-4891 GCA_051986135.1 Terriglobales bacterium
CGAATGGATACGATTAACACCGCTGAAAGTTCCCCGCGACCGCATCTGGACCGCGAAGGATGACGCTCGGTACATTACGCCACTTGTTGGTACCCCCGGCTACCGGCACACAATTGGCCTTGCACGGGTTTGGCACTTCATCGACGTGCACGGCTTCATCATTACCGGCATCGTGTTCATCGTGATGCTTTTCGATACTGAGCAATGGCGGCGTATCGTGCCAACTTCGCCGCTGGTCCTCTTGCAAGCGTGGAATACCTGGGTTCACTACGCGACATTTCATCTGCCATCCGAGCCAAACGGGTTTTATGGCTACAACGCACTGCAACAGATCGCGTATTTCACCGTGGTCTTTGGGTTCGGTCCGCTCGCCCTTGCTACTGGGATAGCCATGTCTCCGGCGGTGGTGAACCGGTTTCCCTGGTACGCGCGGCGGTTTGGCGGCCGGCAATCGGCTCGATCGATCCACTTCCTCACCATGTTCAGTTTTTTGGCATTCTTGGTAATACACGTCACGCTAATCGTCATGACAGGATTCGCGCGCAATATGAACCACATTGTGATGGGTACGGATGATCAGGGCCATCTCGGAATGTACCTGGGATTTGTGGGCATAGCTGTAGTCGTTATCTCATGGATCGTGGCGCATTACATTTCCTGGCATCATCCCCGCGGACTGCAGCACGCTCTTAAATTGGTTACCTATCCAATGCAGCTGCTTACGCTGAATCGCCTGACCCCGCAGCAAAACTATAGTGACGCAGAAATATCTCCTTACTTCTGGCCGAACGGGAAAATGCCGATTCGGGAAGACTGGAAGCATTTGGCGGACGGCCAGTTTCAACATTTTCGGCTGAAAATAGGGGGACTGGTTGAAAAACCGGTTGCGCTGTCTCTTGCCGAACTGGAGCGGTTGGGCGGCGCGGAGCACATCACGATGCACCATTGCATTCAAGGGTGGAGCGGCATCGCAAAATGGGGTGGTATTCCCATGAAGGCGCTCATCGAACTGGTACGACCGAAGCCGGAGGCGAAGATTGTAGCCTTTTTCTCCTTTGGCGAAGCCCTTTACGGCGGTCCATATTACGATACGCAAAGCTTGGAGAACGTGCTGAAGCCGCAGTGTATCCTGGCATCACGGATGAATGGAGAACGTCTTCCCCAGGTGTATGGAGCGCCGCTGCGGCTGCGGGTTGAGAACCAGTTGGGCTACAAAATGGTCAAGTGGATTGAGCGCATCGAGTTCGTGGAATCGGAAAGATCATTGGGCAAAGGAGAAGGCGGCAAAAACGAAGACGACGAATATTTCGACCTGCTGCCCAACATCTGATGCGGAAGCTCCATTCGCCTTCCCCGGAGCACGCAGGCGCGGATCACATTTTGTCCTTGCTTCGGCGTCTCCGGCTCGATTGGCTGCTGCAGCACTTTCCAGCACGGCTCGTGCGATCAATCTACGTGTTTGTGAATGGTTTCATCACAATTGCTGTGCTTGCTTTACTGGCGCTTGTGAGCCGCAACCCATTTGTGTTCCCTTCGCTCGGCCCCACGGCGTATTTGCTGTTTTTCTCGCCGCTCGGCAAAACTTCAAGTCCGCGCAATACCATTGTCGGCCATGCCATCGGGCTGGTCTCGGGCTACGCCGCGTTTGTTCTCACCGGGGCGGGAGCACAGCCGTTCGGAGCTCACCCAGGGATCTTCTGGCCACGAATTCTGGCGGCGGCTCTTTCGCTTTCCGCGACCGGCGCTTTAATGGTGCTGCTCGACGTTAGTCATCCGCCTGCAGGTGCCACTACCTTGATCGTTTCTCTCGGCATTATTTCCAAACCACGTGAACTCGTCATCATCGAAGTCGCGGTTTTCCTGCTCGTTGCTCAGGCCCTGATGATCAATCGATTGGCCGGATTACCGTATCCATGGTGGAATATCGCGACTTCGATTAAACCGCTGGAGGCTGGCACTGAGTAAGCATCTCGTCTGGCTGGACGACAAAACAAAGTCCATCATGGAGGGTGCAATCGCGCGCGAACAGTCCCTTTCACGCCTGTTGATCGCTTACATCCTGACGGGCGTGATCTTCATGCTCCTCCCCGGTACATTTCTTGGTGTCTGGAACCTCATCAAGATCAGCAGTCGGGAGGCAGCGGAATCCATCTCGCCGGCCTGGATTCAGGCGCACGGCCATGCGCAACTGTTTGGTTGGGTGGGCACCTTTATTTTGGGAATCGGCTTTTATTCGATTCGCAAACTACGAAAACTTAAGCCGTTTGCTATTTGGGAAGCGTGGGTGTGCTGGGGACTTTGGACCCTTGGCGTGATGATGCGCTGGTTCTCGAACATCGAGCCGTGGCATTGGCGCGTGCTCACGCCGCTCTCCGCCACGCTGGAATTGATCGCGTTTCTCGTCTTCTTCAGGGCCGTCGCTAGTCATCGGCCTGCGGGGGGAACGCCCAAACCCTGGGAACCTTGGATTTTGGTTGTGATTGCAGCGGCCCTGGGGCTGCTGGCCTCCCTGCTGCTCAGTCTTGGTGCCTGCATCCAACTTGCGCTTAATGCCAGTTCTCCGGCATTTCCTCATGAATTCGACCAGCGGTATTTGATGGTTTCTACCTGGGGGTTTCTCGTACCGATGGTGTGGGGCTTTAGCTCCCGCTGGCTAACCGTATTCATGGGCCTGCGCCCGTTGCGAGACTCGTTTCTCCTGGCGGCGCTGGGGTTGAATACCGCGGGTGTGGTCGCTGCTTTCATCGAGCATTTTGTTGTCGCAGGGGTGCTCTTACTGGCGGGATCGGTCACAGCGATTGCGGCAATCCGCTTTTTCGAACCTTCCGTCAAAGCAGCGAAAACCATAAATGTTCATCGAAGTTTTCCTGTGTTTGTCCGTATAGCCTACGCATGGCTCCTCATTGCCGCTGCGCTCGGCATTTGGGCGTCGCTCATGAACGAAGCGCCCGGAGTCTGGGGGGCGTCACGCCACGCACTGACTGTGGGATTTATTGCGGCGATGGTCTTTTGTGTCGGCCAAAGGGTTCTGCCATCCTTTTGCGGGATGCGTATTTTGTGGAGCCCGAGGTTGATGCTGGTGATGCTCATTCTGCTGATGACTGGCTGCACGCTCCGGGTCTCGTCAGAAATCCTAGCCTATCAAGACTACGCGAAATGGGCATGGGACGTTCTGCCGGTTTCCGCACTCATTGAACTAACGGCGGTCGCGTTGTTTGCGATCAACCTGATTCGAACCTTCGTCCGCCCGCCGGTGGTCGCGCCATCCCCGCTTACAATGACGACTGAATAGCCGTTGTGCGCAGATAACGGGAGCCGTAAGGGCGAGTCCTTGTTCGCGATCCGTCTACACCCATCACCCGAGTGCAGCCCCGAATCTAGAGCCCGGGCAGTTCAAGTCGCGTCGAAAGAGGCTATCCTGGGGCGGAAGAGCAGAGCGACGGTTGGCGACGCAACATTCGAAGGAGGTGGAGTATCTCGAGGAGAGCTGTCGTCTAAGTTAGGGGTGGGGTGGGGAGGACACGAATGCAGTCACTCGGAAATCGGTTGTTTGATCACAGCATCTCTCATGTTTGCCAGCAGCCGTCTCGGCAAATTCCACGCTGCGACTGCCTGCTGGCGCGTTTGAAGCTCCGTTTCTGTCTTCCCTGTATCGCCCCAAGTGTTTGCAGGCAGCGCGAGTTGCCAAAGTCCCCGTCGCATCGATTATCACCGTCCCAAAAGATCGTGCCTGACCCCGAGTATCACCAAGTTGTGCTGGAGAGCCCGAAGAAATAGCGTGCCCGGAATCCTGATTACACACCATCAATACCGTCCAAGCCAATCCGAACTGGTAGAGACCAACTTAAACGACAGCGACATCGTCATCAGAAGCGACGCTTTCAGCATCTTGTCAAGAACAACCTAGCTTTGGGTCTCGAACTTTGGCTTATAAAGCCCGGTGATGAAAACCGCAAAACCTTGATATTTTGTGGCGCAGATGACGGCCCGCGACAACTCCGCACTGAACGAAGGGTTGTCAGACCACAGCCGTGGTTTCCTTTGGAAGTGAACCTGAGTGAATAAGTATATGTCAACTGCTTTCTCATTTTCAAGCGTAGAGGTTGTCGTTGGCCGGGACTTGTCCGAGCCAGCCACTGTGAGGTCGCTACGCAAATTCATATGCGCAGATTATCTTGGATATCGTATTGCACGTCCGTACGTCTAAAGTTTATTAGCCAGGTTGGTACCGAGGTCAGCCGGTTGGTAGCGTCCTAATCGTGTAGAAGAACTTGCGACAATTCTGCACAAACAATGAATACGCCGATCAGGAAAAGGGTTAGCTAGCTAGGAGCCAGGCGGCGTGATCTTGAGCCTTCCAGTTTTTTTATTTTTATATACGCGTTTTTATGTCTGAGCGGGGATACCTAAGACACCTTGCAGCATTACGTGTTTCACGCCTTGTAACTTGCTGAATCATAGGGGTTTGTTTTCGCTGCTTTGACTGGATTCACAACTGCTAATTGCCCGGAAACGGTTCTTGATCGGCATCATCGTCTCGTCGGAGCAGCCGCATCAAGTTTTCTGGCGCCTGTTCTATGGAAGCATTAGATCGGAGGCTTTATGCATAATGTTCGGTTCTTTCTGGGCAATATCGTTGTTGCCCTAATGAGTTGTCTTGCTGCCTGGGCGCAGACTGGCTCAATCACGGGCACGGTAACCGATACGAGCGGCGCCGTGATTCAGGGCGCGACGGTGACCGTGGTCAGCCTCGAAACAAAGGCGACTCGTTATGTATCCACCAGCGGTACCGGTGCTTTCGATGTGACCAATCTCCCGCCAGGTCACTACCAGATAACCTTCAAGCAGGATGGTTTTCGAGTTTATCGCATTGACAATACTCTGCTCACTG
>JBPYDQ010000245.1:0-5317 GCA_051986135.1 Terriglobales bacterium
TTTTTTGAGCACCGGAGTTGCCAACCAGGCCCTTGACCGGACAGCAGAACTTCCTTGAAATCAATGCACTAGCAAGAAGCTTTGAGGGACTGCGGTTGGTGTGCTTGGAGTTGGGTCAATATTTCGACGTTATGGTCGAAGCCTGCCGCGTGCATCCGTAGAAAAAGATTGCTGAGGCGCCTTGGAGCAACGCCGGGAAGGGCACACACTTGGACAAAAAACGCGCTATTCGGAGAAGTGCTCTTCAGTTATTAGTGCCAGATCAATGTCAAGCCAGGACCCGAACGAGTTAGGAGAAAGCGAACCTTTACTGGAAGGACCTTTATCCCAATTTATCCCAATACCCCTAAATATGTGCCCAAATCGACCAAACCGCGCCGGATCCCGCCTTTGGTTTTCAATAGATTAGAGGCGAGCCTGGGCGCAATCACCGTCTTGAGATCCGCTCGGTAGTACTCCCGTCTGATACAAATCAACAATTTACGCTACACAGTACTACATCGTTTTGGAGCGTTTTGGGCGGGTTTGGCAGCAAAATGTGCAACAGAATGTGCAACAGGAAGAATTTTGCGCAACAGCTTGACCGTCGGTTTTTGACCGCTTGTTCCAACCGTTAGCCCCCGTGTCAGCAAAGCTATCGAGTCCGTACTGCTTAATTTCCGCCGGATTCAGCACTTCATTGCGTTTGCAGCCGTACAACAGAAGGGCTCGATCATGGACAACCCGCGCCTTCATTGCCAAAGTTCTCGCTGATCAAAATAACCGCTTTGAGAACCCAAGTTTGTACTCTTGGTTCTGGCTGACGCCCGGTAGTGCCTGCCAAAATCAACTTGGAGGTTACCTCGCTAATCGGGAGTTGACACGCAATGTAGACTATCTGCGAAACTGGGCTACCGATTTGAGCCACCTTGCGGTGGATAACTCTCACCTTATGGAGGACTCCGGTGCCGCGCATCTCCATATCTGCGTTCGCCTGCCTGTCGTTTTCCTCAGCTCTTTTGGCCCAGCAACAATCCCCGCTCCCTGAACTTCCCAGCGACATTCCCAAAGATGCCGTCGTGCGCATGATGCTCACAGACAAGACTCCCTCAGGCCAGGATGCAGTCTGGAAGTCGCCTGATGGTACGATCCACGAATTCTTCCAGTTCAATGATCGCGGCCGTGGCCCAAAGATTTACACGACCTATCGCCTCGCCTCGCGTGGCCTGATTGTTTTCGAGGAATCCAACGGCGTCGATTACATGAAGTCCCCTGTTGAGGAGCGGTTCTCGACGAAGGCTGGCGAGGCGGTGTGGAAGAACCAGGCGGAGAACGAAAAGCAGTCCAATGCCTCCGGCAAATTCTTTCTCGACCTGAACGGCGGCCCGGAATCAGGAGCCATTCTTGCTCGCGCTCTTCTGTCGCCCGAAAGCGGCGGAAAGCTCCCAGTCCTTCCCAGTGGCCAAGCGGCCATTCGCAAACTACAGTCCTTTCCTGTCGAAGGCTCCGGACACAAGGCTACCGCCACACTGTACGAGATCAGCGGGCTCGGATTCACCCCCCAATATCTCTGGCTCGATGAAGAACAACAATTTTTTGCGGTAGTTAACGGATGGTCCGTTGTAGTTCGGCGCGGGTATGAATCTTCAGTTTCTCAATTACGCGAGTCGCAGCGTCAAGCGGAAATCGCGCGTGCTGGCGACCTCGCAAAAGCGCTCAGCCACAGGCCTTCTGACGACCTGGTTATTCGCAACGTCACTCTGTTTGACTCAGCCGCGGGTAAGCTCCTTCCGAACCAGCGCGTCACCATTCACGGCGAGCGCATCGCTTCCGTTGAACCAGACGACAGTCGCCCAACCCCCGGGGGGTTTCAGGCCATTGACGGCAGCGGAAAGGTGCTTCTCCCCGGTTTATGGGACATGCACGCCCATCTCTTCCCCGAAGATGCGTTTCTTGACATAGCGGCGGGAGTTACTACTGTCCGTGACCTCGGGAACTCTATCGAAGAATTGACTAAGTTGCGCCAGCAGATCCAGGACGGGAAGCAAATCGGTCCGCGTGTGGTGCCGGCCGGCTTCATCGATGGCCCCGGGCCGTTCGAGGGCCCGATTAAAGTTCTCGCGGCCACCCCGGAGGAGGCCCGGCAGCAGGTCGATCGTTATGCGGACTTAGGTTACGTCCAGATCAAGATCTACAGCTCCGTGACGCCCAAACTGGTACCCATCATTGCGGACCAGGCTCACAGGCGCGGTCTCCGCGTAAGCGGCCACGTGCCTTCGGGGATGATCGCCGAACAATTCGTCCGTGATGGGGCCGATGAAATTCAGCACATGAATTTCATCTTCCTGAACTTCATGCCGGATGTGAAGGAGACGCGTACACCGGCGCGCTTCACCGAACCCGGCAAGCGGGGTGGCGATCTCGATTTGAATTCTCGGCAGGTCAACGACTTTATCACCTTCCTCAAACAGCACCACACGGTTGTCGACCCCACCATGGGCGTCTGGGAAAGCACTTATCTTGACCGGCCCGGTCAGCCGGGTCGAGTCGATGCGGCTATCTTCGATAGGCTGCCCGTTCAGGTGCAGCGCACTTCGCGAACGGCTGGGCAAGCGCTTGACGCATCCGATCCCGCTACCGACAAACAGTACCGCGCCGCTTACGCCAACATGGTTCGCATGGTTAAGAAGTTGTACGACAATGGAATTCAGATTGTCGCGGGGACCGACAACAGCAACGGCTATGCCCTGGATCGTGAGTTGGAGATCTACTCCGAAGCTGGGGTTCCTGCACCCGAAGTTCTCCGCATTGTCACCATCGAGGCCGCTCAAGTCATGCACATGGAGAAAGATTTCGGTTCCGTCGCTCCCGGCAAGTATGCCGACATGATTCTTGTCAATGGCGACCCTACCAAACAGATCAGCGACGTCCGTCGCATAGATACGGTTATCAAAAATGGCGTGGTTTACAAACCTGCTGAACTTTACCCCGCGTTTGGCATCCGACCAGAGTAATTACCTCAGGAAATCCATCTGAGTTGAAATCACCGCGCGACGATTCGTCTCGATCCCGCACCTTATGCGGGACATTGATGATGGTGGCTAGCGCTGCTCCATCCGTCTTGACTCCACATTCAACGTCTTTGCAGGAGGCGGAGACGGGTTTGGACCCAACCCGGGACCGGAATGGGTTGAGTTCGACGTGCTTATTCCACTCGACTCCAAGGAACTTGACGCGGAGGCGCGTAGGCAGCTCACGAAGCTGCAAGAGTCGATGACGCCGCAGCAAAAAGCGCAATTTGCAAAGGACGATTCTCTGACTTAGGTTTGCCTGCCCAGCCGCCGGCTTAGAAATTCCTACTGGAAGATAAGTCCGCAAACTGACCATGTTCGTACCGCGACCAACTTCGGCGATAACCCCCGTTAATCAGGACGTAACTGCCCAGCATGCTCTTTCGCAGCAGCCCACCGTTTATGCTTTGGGCGATTGAAGAATGCTAGGTCTGAATACGTACAAGCTTCGTTTTTTGGTCGGGCTTCGGCTCGTTGTGCTCCCATCGTCGCAATTGAATCGAGCGCGAACGGAGGCGGTTCATCACAAGACCAACTTTGATCGAAGCCTCGATCAAATGATCTATCCTAAAGGGGCCTGCAATTTCCCTCGTCCGAATCCAATGCAAAGCACTGCTGATTGCACAACCGCATTGAGAGCAGTCGGGCGAGCCGCCAAATATGCAAGGTTCGACTTGGCTGCGTAGATCAGCAGAAAAATTTGAAGACATTTTTGCAAACAGGCAGTCGTCAGGGCTTTTCGGCGGGTCGATGAAGGTCGACGCGATGCCACGATTCATCGAGAGTTTCGGATAACGCGCTGTCAATGTGGGCAATTTTAACGCCAAGAAGCGGCGATCTTCGAGCTTCAGATTTTCGGAGCTCTGTTCTCCCACCTGAGGCGTGTAGAGGCTCACCCAAATCCGATTCACCTCAGATCTAGCATTCCAAAAGGCTAAGTACTCCTCTAAATAGCCTGGCCGCTTAAGCGCGGCGCTTGTAATGACCCAGTGAATATTGATCTCGCGACCCTCAATATTCTCAAGAATGCGCCGGTAAGTCGCTGGCTTGCGGCGAATATCGTGATCCTCGGGCAGTCCATCGACGGAAACGGCAACGCGCAATCGAGGGATTTTCATCCACTCCGTCGGAATCGGCAGTACTGCACTGGTCACAACTAAGGTAAATACGCCCATCTCGCCGAGGGCGGGAAGAATGCGACTCAGTTCGCGATGCCGGATCAAAGGCTCGCCGCCCACCAAGGAAATATGGATTGGTTTGTGTTTTTGCACTATCCGAAGCACGCCTTCGACAAGAGCGTTGCCCCGCAAATCGCGAAGTCCACGGAGTGTAACGACACCTCCGAGATGCATGTCTCCATAGGCATAGCACCCAGGACAGCGGAGCGGACATTCCTTGGTGATCTCAATAGACAGGAGCGGTACCCGACCGCCGAGGATTCGTCCCCAAGCGACCAACAACTCTCGCGCGGTGAAACTGGCCTTCGGCAATGCTACGGTCATCGCGGTGTCATCCAGACAGCAGAACCGATTATTCCTCGTGCCGTCGAACACGACAGCTGAGCACACAATGGTTTAGATGCCGGAAGGATAAGACGCAAGTTCTTACTATGAGCCACTTTTCCGTTAACCTCGGATATCAGGACCTTCGGCGAATGTTGAGTGTATTTCACAGCCGGACGACCGCATTAGGGTTGGGATTGTGCGTGCTCCTTTTGGTTTCAGAGAAAACCTCTGCCGCCCAAGGGGTTTCCGCCGTAGATGGTTCCCAGAGCAAGGTTGTTCTCACTAAACTCGTGCAGCCAATTTATCCGCCAGTGGCACGGGCGGCTACGCATAACAGGCGATGTAGATTTAGTGCTCACCGTCCCACCGAATGGCGCCTCAGGAGAGTGCGCGTAGATTTTTTCGGAGGCGGTCGGGGTCGCCATGCCCAAGGAGAGCCTCAACCGCCACATGGGTACTCTTCCAGACAGGAACGGCGCGCGCGAGCAACCTCCGGCCCTTCGACGTCAATCCCATCAGACGGCTCCGGCGGTCTGATGGATCTGTCGTAATCCTGAGCAGTCCGCGGCGCCGCAAAGGTTTAAGAGCAGCCGTCAGCGTGGTTGGATCCATTGCAAGTAGCGCGGCTACTGCCCCCATGGTTGGTGGCGCTGGACGGTTCAGGGACATCATTAACGAGAATTGTCCGTTTGTCAGGCCGATTGGCCTCAGCGCATCATCGAAGCGCCGTGCCAAGGCCCGAGCCGCCCGTTGTACATGAAG
>JBPYDQ010000246.1:0-5768 GCA_051986135.1 Terriglobales bacterium
CCTACCCATTTAGGGGGACGTCCTCCTCCTTCTGGTCCGATCGATAACAAAGCCTGACTCCGGGCTTAGGGCAAGCAGCCCAGAGTTTCATCTTAGGCAGCGGCCAGCCCAATTGGCCCCCTTGTGCGACCTCCGAGCACGAAGCCGCACATTGACGGCACGCTTGAGCACACTTCCTCATCGTTTCGCCATCGTATTTTCCGCACTCTGATGCACAGGCTGTGCATAGCTCCGAACAGATCCCGCACACTCGGTGAGCGAACCCAGAGCCGCCCGTAAGTAGGGCTACGCAGGTTCGGCACAATTCCAGACACTCGTTACAGAGCCGGATGCAGTCCCTCATCATGATTGGATCTTCGTTCAGGGACTCAGCGCGGCATCGAGCGCACCAGCGCGAGCACTGCAAACACGCCTCTATACACCGCTCCACTGTTTAATCTGAAATCGTCATCTGATCCTCGAGAGAATCCAATGCCAAATCCTGTTCTGGCAACATCGGGGAGATGCTGTAGGTATCTTCGCAAGATTTGCCGTTGGTGATCCGGTCATATTGCCCGGTGGTGAGAGCATCCGGTGGCAGCGCCGGGGTGCGGTTGTACCGGCCGCTGATGCGGACAGCCTTCTTTCCACTGTTATGCGTTCGAAAGCGTAACAGGGGTAATGTCGTGTGTATTGTTACGCGGAGCTGTGCAGCGCGGCGACCCGGGAGCCTATTATCAGCTGGGATGATCTGGCAGTTTTGCAGGTCAGACAGCACCGCATAATGGCGGGTCTAAGGGCGTTTTCGCGGAGAATGAATCTCTTCCATTCTTCTTCGGAGCCGCCTGATGAAGGAGCGCCGTTGCCGCTACTGCCGGCAAACTTTCCAGCCGGACCGCTATCATCCTCGACAAAAGGTGTGCAACAAGCCCGCCTGCCAGGGTCGGCGTCGCTCCGATTATCATCGGCAGAAGATCCTTACTGATCCTCTGTACCAGCAGGTGTGTTTGGAGAGCCCGCGGAAATGGCGCATGGCGAACCCGGACTATTGGAAGAAATACCGCCAGGATCACCCAGAGAAGGTTGAACGAAATCGTCGGCAACAACGCTTGCGAGACCAAAAGCGGCGGCTAGCACATCTTGCCAACAACACCTTGGCTTCCTTCCAAGCACCTGATATGCAAGCATTTATCGCTTCGCGTTCTTGCAAACAACATCCTTTTGGTGCCGCCCATGTATCTGGGTTATAAGTTCGCACATGCTTTCAAAGTTCTACGAGTCACGCTTCCGGATTCGGTCCCTTCGCAAGAGTCCCGCGCTGCCACAGTTGGAAAGCTTCGCTCAAGCTTTATGGGAGACCGGGTATGGGGTAAGAACTGCTCGCCAACACCTGTGCGCGGCGGAGCACATCATCTATTGGACCCATTCGCAAGGCACACCCGTACCATTGAACGAACAATCCCTAACCCGATTTGAGCGTCACCTGAGTCGATGCCACTGTCCTAGCTACGGGCGCATGGATCGGAGGAGCCTGGTTCGTGGGGCGTGCCTTTTCCTAACCTACCTGCGAGAGGACCGGATCACCACCAAGAGATCGACCAAACCCGCAGTTCACGAGCCTGCTCTCTTGTCGGCTTTTTGTCAGTGGATGCGCCAACAACGGGGCGTCTGTGATGTGACCCTCCGTAGTTATCGCATTTACATTCGCGAGTTGCTCCAGAGGATGGGAGAGGAGCCGAGCCGGTTTCATGCCCGTAGGTTGCGAGCGTTTGTTCTCGAGAAAGCTCATTCCTGGGGGAGGTCGAAAAACTGCGTCACAGTGCTCCGCATGTTTTTGCGCTTCCTTATCGCTGAGGGTCAATGTGCCGTCGGCTTGGATGCCGCCATCCCCACTGCGGCTCATTGGCGTCTGGCCTCCCTTCCACGCTACCTTCCACCAAAAGACGTGGAACGTCTGATTGCTTCGTGTGATCGAGGCTCAGCCGTGGGCCGACGGGACCGGGCGATCTTGCTGCTGCTGGCCCGTTTGGGTCTGCGGGCGGGCGATATTGCGAATCTCCGCGTGAGTGACATCGACTGGGAAGGTGCCTCGATCCAGGTTTGTGGTAAGGGCCGTTGCCACACGCGATTACCGCTAAGCCAAGAAGTGGGCCAGGCGATCGTAGCCTACCTGAAAAACGGCAGACCACAGACGAGCATTGATGCGGTTTTTATTTCGTCGCTGGCACCGCGTCATCCTTTCGGTTCGGGTGGTGCCATCTCAGACATCGTGAAGCGGGCCTTGCGCCGCGCGGGTGTGGTCCGCCCGAATCGAGGTGCCGCCCATCTACTGCGGCATTCCCTTGCGACTTCGCTGCTGCGGCAAGGCACATCGCTACAAGATATTGCTGCTATCCTGCGTCACCGCTCCATAGAAACTACGCAGATCTACGCCAAAGTCGATATCTGCTCTTTACGGCAAATTGCGCAACCCTGGCAGGAGGTGTAGCCATGCTGACCCGAGCTGTCGAAACCTACCTGGCGGTTCGCCAAGCAGCCGGCTTTGCATTGCGGTGCGAAGGTTCTCACTTGAAACGCTTTGCTGCGTTCGCCCAGGCAAGAAAACAGCACTACGTTTCTACCGAACTCGCGATCGAGTGGGCGGGATTGGCACAGTCGATGCGGCAACGCGCACGTCGGCTCGGGATCATCATCCGATTCGCCCGGTATCTTCGTGCCGAGGACGAACGCCACGAGGTACCACCGGCGGTTTTCGGCGCTGAGAGGCCACCTCGACGTACACCGTACATTCTGACTGCAGCGCAGATCCGACAACTCATTAAGGAAACATCGCGAATGCGGACTCGACTTGCCCGCATAACTTACAGCACGCTGTTCTCTCTTTTGGCCTGCACGGGACTGCGCGTATCGGAAGCGACTCGCCTGCGATTGGACGACATTACTCGAGATGGTCTGGTTATTCGAGGCACGAAATTCCGCAAGAGCCGCCTGGTACCCTTGCATGAAACGGCACAAACGGCACTCGAACGGTATCTCGAGCAACGGCGCGCCTACGCTCCTTTCAACGAGCACCTGTTGGTGTCAATGGGAAGAAAACCGCTTTCCCTGTGCGCTGTTGATAGGGCATTCCGCGCCGCAGTAAAGCCAATCGTACTGCTCTCCGGCCCCAGAGGTGTTCTGCCTACTCCGCATTCGTTGCGTCATACCTTTGCGGTCAGAGCTCTCGAAACCTGCCCGGACGGTCGCGACGCTGTCACCAAACACATGCTGGCCTTATCAACCTATCTGGGGCATAGCCAAGCGGCCCACACATATTGGTATTGGGAGGCAGTGCCGGAGCTGATGAGGGATATCGCCGATCACACGGAAGAATTTGCTATTGGAAGGCGGCGGTGACTCTGACCATAAACGGTGGAAACGCGCGATCGAGGCAGGCAGGAACCCGTCCAGGCAGCTCCCGTGGACGCCGAGGGACCGTCACAAAATCCTCGGATTCGAACAGTGCCCGAGCTTGTAGTCGAAAAATCTCCGCTTGCACAAGGAAAGAGAACGACGCCGCTTGCACCCCACCTCACGGCTTTCTTCGAGCAACGTCTGCCCATCGAACGCGGCGCAAGCCAGAACACGCGTGACTCCTATGCGTATGCCTTCCAGCTGCTCTTAACATTTGCCAGTAAGCGGCTCAATCTAACACCCTCCCAGTTGATAGTGGAACAAATCGATGCACCGCTGGTACTCGATTTCCTGAATTATCTGGAAAGCACACGCGGCAACGCACCCAGCTCCCGAAATATCCGGCTGGCTGCAATCAAGTCCTTCATGCACTTCCTGGAATATCGGCTGCCGTCAGCCATCGAGCAGGTCCGGCGCATCCTAGCGATTCCAGCCAAAAAAGCCGAGTCCAAGCTGGTCAAGCACCTGACGGCGGAGGAAATCCAAGACCTTCTAGACGCACCGGACCCGACGAAGTGGCAAGGTATCCGCGACCGCGCCATGCTGCACCTGTGCTATGCAGGCGGCTTACGTGTCTCAGAACTCATCGGCGTGCGGCTGGAAGATCTGAAACTACAGCCAGAGCCCAGCGTGCTCATCCATGGCAAAGGCCGCAGGGAAAGGTGCCTACCGTTATGGAAAACAACTACCATGGCACTTCGCTCTTGGCTGGCGGTAAGGGGAACAGCATCGGTGCCAGAACTATTCGTCAGTGCGCGCGGAGAATCCTTGACTCGCTCGGGGTTCGAATACATCCTGCGCAAGCACGTCCGAAGTGCGAGGCAGCATCGCTCCTCGTTGGCGACGCGGCGTGTGCACCCACATTTACTCCGACACACTTGCGCCTTAACCATTCTGCAGGCCACCAAAGATCTGCGAAAGGTTGCTCTCTGGCTCGGCCATTCGAAGACGCAAACCACGGAGATGTACACGCGCGTGGATCCGTCAGTCAGGCTCGAAGCGCTGGAATCGGTAGTACCCCCTCAACTGCGATCCGGACGCTTCAAGGCTACGGACAAGCTGATCGCATCTCTGCAGACAGTCACTCTTATGCGGGGCAAAAAGTCTCCAGAGTGATCTACTGGCGGGACCTCCTTGGGCCAAACTCCGCGTAACGATACACACAGCATTACCCTTGGCCTCGAGCGTCTCGATCCGCACGTCCACCGTGCGTTCGATCTTTCTGCCGAAGCATCAGGGATCAGAACATCGATCCCCCTGGGTGACGTCGCTGAAGAGCATCCTGTTATTGCTGGTGCGCTTCGGGCAGTTAGTGCAAGCGCCAGCTTCAGCGATGAGTGTTGCATCGTCAATGTCGAAGGGTGCTTTCTTTAGATCGAGTAAGATGGCCTCCTCGATGAAGCGGCGCAGCGCCGATACACTGGCTACTTCATGGCGTTCCTGTTTCCACGGGTCAGTGAAGCAAAACCTCAGCAGCTCGGTCTGAACATCCGGGGAGAACCGGATGATTTCAAGGGCATGTCCGAGGTTGATCTTCTCCTTGCGAAGGGCCTCTTTGACTGGCGGAATGGCGTCCAGCAAACGTAGGCGGAAGCGGACGTACTTCTCGTTCTTGCCGATCTGTTGCGCCAGTTCGGCGGCGGTTAATGGCTTCCCTTCCTCGATGGCGGCGGCCAGGCGCTGCTGGTAGGATTCGGCCTCCTCGAGCGGTGTAAGGTCTGCGCGTTGGAGATTCTCGATCAAGCGCGCATCCCGGGCTTCGGCATCCGTGTACTCTCGAATCTCGCAAGGAACCTCGGTCTCGCCTGCGAGCTGCGCGGCACGGTAGCGGCGGGCGCCTGCCACAATCTCGAACTTGCCCGCCTCGCCCTGCCGCACGATCAGGCGTACCTTGATGCCTTGCGCTTTGATGGATTGTGCCAGCTCTTTCAGCTTCCGCTCATCGAAAACCTGGCGGCTGTTCTCGGGGGACTCGTAAAGGTTCGTGACGGAAACGGTCTGAAGCTCATTGCTCATGCTTTTTGTCATCCTTTCTTCTGCAGTTGTGAAGTATTGGCGTATCTAGCTATTGGTCTTGGCCACAAGCCAGACCGAACCGTTCCTGGGATAGAAACGGTTCGCTCTGGCTCTCTCCGCTCTCTTTTCTGGGCGCGTAGCTCAGATGACAGAGCATCTGCCTTCTAAGCAGGGGTTCGCGAAATGCGAGTCCCGTCGCGCCCCTCTAGTTTGTTAGTGTGGATGTCCCAGGGTAAAAAGGCGGTAGGTGTAACTACCGGGTTCCCCCGGAAGCTAGAACAGCAATGGTGAATTGTTCGTCTTATATCGGCTGAGGCCTA
>JBPYDQ010000247.1:0-2606 GCA_051986135.1 Terriglobales bacterium
CATTCATGAAGTTCCTCGGCCGGCAAACAGCCAATGCCGAAACGCCAGCCCCTTCGCCTTCCGCTGACGCCGAGGACTTCACCAGGTACGTGAAGATCGCCATCGGCACCGGCGGCCATGGTCACACTTACCCCGGAGCTACCGTTCCCTTCGGCATGGTGCAGCTCAGCCCCGATACCTACAACGACGGCTGGGACTGGTGCTCGGGATATCACTATTCCGACAGCTCCATCATGGGCTTCAGCCATACCCACCTCAGCGGCACCGGGGCCTCCGACATGCTCGATTTCCTCCTGATGCCGGGCACCGGCCCCACGAAGCTGGTTCCCGGCGCCCGCCAGAATCCTGGCGAAGGTTATCGCTCCCGCTTCAGCCATGAGGAAGAAATCGCCGTCCCCGGCTATTACTCTGTGATCCTGCGCGACCACGACATTCGTGCCGAGCTCACCACCACCGAGCGTGCCGGCATTCACCGCTATACCTTTCCCAAGAGTGATTCCAGCCACTTCATGGTTGACCTCGTGCATTCCTTCTCCAACACTCCAGTCCTTTGGGCTTTCCTGAAAGTCATCGGCGAGGACACCATCGTCGGCGGCCGTAGCTTAAAGGGCTGGGCTCCCGGACGCGAAATATATTTCCGGATGCAGTTCTCTAAACCGTTCGCCAAGGCGGAAATCGTTTCTGACGATAAACGCCTCGACGCCTCGGTGCGCGAGGCGAAAGGCCCGTCGCTAAAATGCTTGCTGCACTTTGAAACCGCCGACAGGGAAGCCATCACCGTAAAGACCGGAATCTCAGGGGTAAGCGAAGAAGGAGCCCGCAAGAACCTCACCAGCGAAATTCCCGACTGGGATTTTGAAAAAATCCGCCGCGCCGCCCACGCAAAATGGAACGCCAATCTCTCTCGCATCCAAGTCGAAACCCCAACCCCCCGGCACAAGACAATCTTCTATACCGCGCTCTATCACCTTCTCTGTGCGCCCACACTGTTTGACGACGTGGACGGTGAGTACCGCGGCATGGACGGTAAGGTTCACCAGCTCCCCGCCGGAGTCCACAACTACAGCACGTTCTCCTTGTGGGACACCTATCGCACCGCCCACCCGATGTACACCTTGTTTCAGGCCGATCGCGTTCCCGATTTGGTGAACTGTCTGATCCGTATGGCGCAGGAAAGTCCCGCTGGCGTGCCCATCTGGCCGCTGCAGGCCAGGGAAACTTTCTGTATGACCGGCTATCACTCCAGCTCCGTCTACGCCGAAGCCGCGGTGAAGGGTTTCAAGGGAATCGATTTCCGCGGGCTCTATCCGGCCCTCCGCCGCCGCGCCATGGACGACGACTACCGCGGCCTCGCCTACTACCGCAAGCTCGGCTATATCCCCTGCGACAAGGAAGAAGAATCCGTCAGCAAGACCATGGAATACGTCTACGACGACTGGGCCGTTGCTCACATCGCGAAAGCACTCGGCCGGACCGACGACGCCAAACTCCTGGTGGAGCGCTCGAAGAACTACAAGAATCTTTTCGATCCCTCAACCACCTTCCTCCGCTCGCGCCTCGAAAGTGGCCAGTGGGCCGAACCATTCTCGCCCACGGAGATGGGTTACTCGAAGAAATGGCGCGATTACACCGAATCGGACCCCTGGCAGACGACGTTCTCCATCCAGCATGATCCTGCCGGATACATCCAACTGTTCGCCAGCAAGGAAGCCTTCATCGACAAACTCGACACCTTGTTCTCGACCAGCTCCGAACTGCCTCCCGATGCGCCTCCCGACATCGCCGGAATGGTAGGGCAATATGCGCACGGAAACGAGCCGTGCCATCACATGGCTTACCTCTATTGCTATGCGGGAGTGCCGCACAAAACCCAAGCGCGCGTGCGCCGCCTGCTGGAGATGGAATATGACGATCAGCCCGACGGTCTTGCCGGCAACGAAGACTGCGGCCAGATGTCTGCCTGGTACGTGATGAGCTCTCTCGGTTTCTACCCGGTCGATCCGGTAAGCGGCAACTATGTCTTCGGCAGCCCGCTGGTCGACCGCGCTGAGCTTGATCTGGGCCAGGGCAAAAAGTTGAGAATCGAAGTGAAGCGCGGATCTCCAGGCGACGCCTACATCGAGTCCGTCAGGCTGAACGGCCACCCGCATTCCAAACTATGGTTCCCCCACGCCGATATAGCCAGCGGAGCCAGCCTTGAATTCACCATGAGTCCTGAGCCAACCCGGTTTGGCCAAGGCGATGACGCCATTCCGCCTTCGATGCCCCAATTCGAGACCTCATGAGACTGGCAAAGCATATGGGATGGGTATTTTTTCCGACGCGGGCAAGGCTATCTCGACTTGATTAAGAGACTAAGGCTGCCGATCCTTAATAGCGGCGATCGTGATGATGGGAGCGCAGAAGAAGACGGCACCATCAACGATCTGAACACGAAGCTCGGCGGCGGGCCCAGTAGACGCCTCTCGAAACAAGCCTCGACCGTCGTGGGCGGTGCATTCATCCTTTGGACCCAGGCGGCAAAGTGGTGCCGGGTTTCCGCGAGCATGTGCTCGGTCGTATCGTAAGCAATCACTTGGGTGACATGTGGGGCAAGGGCCAGCGCC
>JBPYDQ010000248.1:0-2916 GCA_051986135.1 Terriglobales bacterium
AGCACGGATTGATTGACGGTCCCTGCCAGCGCGTTTTTGTATTGGTCCACGTTCCGCACCGGCTTCCGGTTGACTTCCTGGATGACATCACCTTGCTGGATTCCGGCGGTCGCGGCTGAGCTTGACGGATCAACTTGACTGACCACAACACCTGTCGTGGATGGTGGAAGGCCGAGTTGCTTCGCAACATCCGGCTTTAAGTCTTGAACAGTCACGCCCTTCAGGCCCAAAGGTACCGCCTCGCCACTTGGAACTCCAGGGCTGCCTTTCTCTGGATATTCGCCGAGGGTCACATCTATGTCGTTTGACTGGCCACTCCGGAACACCTTGAGGTGCGCAACGGAACCCGGGGCCAGCTGCGAAATTCGAAGGCTCAGGTCGTCGGCGCCATTGACGGCCTGCCCGTTGAGCTGAAGCACGATGTCCCCTCTTTCGATTCCAGCTTTGGCCGCAGGGCTATTGGGCGTGACATCACCAATTAAGGCGCCACCGCCGTGAGGCAAACCGAAGGCCTTAGCCATGTCGGGGTCTACACCCTGAATTGACACTCCGAGATAACCACGGATCACTTTGCCATGCTCGACGATCTGATCCATGACCACGCGCGCTAGGTTGATCGGAATCGCAAAGCCAACGCCTTGATTACCGCCACCACCCGAAATGATGGCAGTGTTAATGCCCACCAAATTGCCTCGGAGATCTATTAGAGCCCCTCCCGAGTTGCCTGGATTGATGGCCGCATCGGTCTGGATAAAGTCCTCATAGTGCTCAATGGCGCCGCCGAGTCCGCGACCGGTGGCGCTGACGATTCCCATGGTGGCCGTTTCGCCGATGCCGAACGGTTGGCCAATGGCAAAGACGATGTCGCCCACTTTCAAGGTCGACGAATCCGCCAGTGTCAGTGTTGGGAGACCGGAGGTTTCAATTTTTAGGACCGCGATATCCGTACGGGGGTCGGTACCGAGTATCTTGGCTTTGAATTTCTTACGGTCCTGCGTAAAGACCTCCACATCCGAGGCGTCCGACACGACATGGTTGTTCGTAAGAATGTAGCCCTTGGAGTTCACGATTACGCCGGACCCCAAGCTGTACTCACGTTCCGATTGTGGGCCTCTTGGGAGACTGGGGGATTGTTCTCCGAAAAATTGCCGAAACATCGGATCATTAAAGATGTCCGGAATAGGGTTCTGAATTTTGACGACCTTCGTCGACGAAATATTGACCACCGCCGGCAAGGCGGGACCGAGCACAGAAGCAAAGCCGTTTTTGAAGTCCGCGAGACTTATCGGAGCGGCATTTTTCGCCTCCCCCACGGACACTTTTTCAGCTCCGAGCACTGCATGTCCGGGCAAACGCATAATTCCTGCACGAAACAGTCCCCCAACAGCCAGGACGGCAACTACGAGCAAGAAGAGCGAGGTTGTTGCTTTGTGTGCCCGAGGCGTCATAGATGTCCTCCAGCGCTGGGTCCGTGCGCCCATTTCTTTTCATGGCCGTCTTTTCCGTGGAAATCTTGCAAAAGACGCAGGTAATGCAGAATGTCCTCGCGGGAGAGAACACCCACGATTCCATTGCCTTCCAACACCGGCAGCTGGTTAACCCCGTCGCGTCCCATTTTCTCGAAAGCAGACCACAGCGCGGCACCCGGTTGCGTCGACGAAAGCTTCGCGAGCGGGACCATAACCTGAGAAGCCTTCGTCGTTGGCCAATCCGCACGCGCCACCTTCCGAATGTCTGCCAATGTGACCAGCCCAGCTCCACCGTTCAGATCACGCACAACGTAATAACGCGCGCCTGCGGGCAGAAGATACTTGTCTACCAGCTCTTGCAATGTAACGTCGCCGGAGACTCCAGGGAAATCTCGCCTCATGGCGTCGAGAACCTTGTGTTCTCCGAGCACGGTGTAGAGAGCCTCCTGCCTCACCTGCGTTGCTGCAGCGCCGTCCAGAAACCAGCCGATAAATGCGGTCCACAGGCCGCCAATGAAATTTCCACTCAAGATTTCGGCGACGCCTACAAAGATTAACGCGAATCCCATAAACCGTCCGACCACCGCGGCGATCATGGTGGCTCGCCGATATTTACCTGTAAACCGCCAGACGATCGCACGAAACACCCGACCTCCGTCTAGCGGAAAGCCGGGAATAAGGTTGAAGACCGCGAGGATTAGGTTAAGCAGTGCCAGGTACGCGGCGAGCCCGAAGAGAGGTTGCGACCAAGCAACAAGAGGTTCTATTTCCCAGAAAAACGCAGCCAGAATCAAACTCATGACAGGGCCGATTACGGCGATCCAGAATTCTGCCGCGGCACTGGGCGGTTCCGCGGCAATCTCAGAAACTCCACCAAAAACAAAAAGCGTGATTCGCGGAACGGACAGGCCAAAACGCTTCGCCACCACGGAGTGCCCCAACTCATGGATCAGCACGCTCACGAATAACATTACGGCAGTGATCATGCCCATGAGCCAATACTCAGCTGGAGTCCAGCCACGAAATTGCGCAGGATAGTAGCTCACGGCCAGCATCCATGCGAGCAACCCTACGACCAAGAACCACGAATAGTCCAGGTCAATGGAGATGCCAAAAACCCGTCCGATCGGGATGGTATGACGGAACATTTCGCCCGGCCCAGATCATCGCCTGAGTAACCTGCCAACTTCCGATAGGCGTGCCGAAGTTGATGTTGCATGATTGTCGGGCTCGGAAGCCGTTTGTGCGAGGTCGACGCTCCGCCAAGAGCTGCTAGCCAGCCCAAAAACAGCGCCAAAAAGAGTGGCCATCCCGAATGGAAGAACTTGTCGATTACGGACGTGGCGCGATGGAACCTCGACGATTTCGAGCGGACTGTTCGCATCTGCCATAAGCTCCTCCTTCAAAACATGCCTAATTACCCAGATAAGCGTATTTCATGCCTCTG
>JBPYDQ010000249.1:0-4138 GCA_051986135.1 Terriglobales bacterium
CTCAAAGTTCAGCGATTTCAGAATCCGATGGTCCGGCAGTGCCTCTTTTGCGGCGGCCAAAATCTCGCGAGCAAGCCTTTCTGTTGTCTTGTCCACCGCCAAGGAGTGCGGCATTGCGTCTTTCGCAGTCTCGGCGACCTCACCTGCTTGGTGCATTAATTCAAATATCTCGCTCATTTCTGCGCCTTTGGTTCCACATCAGTGCCAATAGACTATCACGTTGCGCTGCGTCGGGAGGTTTAGCGATTCGGCGTCAATTTCCTCTGGACCTCAATTTTCGCCCAGCTTGAACAGCCGTAAGAGGTGATGACTCGCTCGGTCAAGGACCTGCCATGTTCGACCAAAAAGTTGCCCTATGCCAAAATCAACTCAGCGGTTACCTCGTTTATCGGGACCTGGACCGCTTTGCCTGAACGTGCCAATATTGACGCCACCATATATAGGAAAACTGCACCCGATACTTAAAAACTGGGTGTCTCATGAGAGCACATCGAAAAATCATCGCCTACATTGCGACAAGCGCCGACGGCTACATCGCCAGGCCAAACGGTGATGTCGAATGGCTAAATCGCCGGCCCCGCAAATTCGATTACGGCATAACTGCATTTTACCGTTCGATTGACACCGTCCTGTGGGGCCGCAAAACCTACGATTGGCTTCTCTCCTATTACAAGAAGAAAGGCAAGAAAGAGAGGATGTTTGACACAAAGCTTAGCAATTATGTGTTCTCAAGGAAGCCGCCGAAACGGGCCGCACCCGGCGTCGAATTCGTGTCGGAGCCGGTGAAGGCATTCGCTCAGCGTCTGCGTGCTACACCGGGAAAACATATTTGGATGATGGGAGGCGGTGAGCTAATCGCTTCCTTTCTTGACGCTGGCGAGATCGACGAATTCGACATTCACGTCATTCCCAACTTCATCGGTGAGGGCATTCCACTGGTGGCACCGCGCCATCGGGACATTGCACTTCGCTTGCTTTCAGCCAAGAAGTACCCCGACGGCGTCGTCCGCGTGCGCTATGAAGTCCCGAGGTGACAAAGTTTCACTATTCGACATGAGGGCCGGACATTCTGAACCGGTGATCCGTACTAAAACCAAATTGTCCGGTAAGCTCTTTATCAAGCACTGACGGCTTTAAAGACGCTATTCGTTCCTATTCTGTGCGTAGGGTTGGTTGATGCGCGGTTGTATGCCCCAGACACCAATTGGAAAGAGGCAGAGCAAAATCAGAGGCTTCGCATAGTCACTTAAAGACACCTGCTTTCCCTTGTTCACCGTGACCAGAAGAAGTAGAAAAAGTAAAACATGCAGAACGTTGCGAATAGGTGCAGCGGCAAAATAAACTTGACGGAAGGTTCAGACGTAAATAACACTGCGAAGAAAACCATCATATAGACTGGTACGTAGATTAAAGCGATGCGGAAGAACGGCAGGCTCAATCTGAGAATTGGTTTTTGAAGGGAGTTCAGGAACCAACCCATCGCCCACAACCAAGCCAATAGGCAGAGCGTGCTTGTAAAAATCAACCCCAGATTTCATGGGCCGCGCAGAACTTCTCGTCCCGGCAAGGAATCAAACCCGCCTCCGAAAGCTGGTCATGCCGCCACCTCACGAGCGAGACTACGCCGAAATGGCAAAACCAACGTGGCGAGCCATGATTTGCATACTTGTTTTGCCTATTCAGCCCGCAAGGCTTCGACCGGATCGACTCCCGCGGCCCGTCGCGAGGGCAGATAGCACGCCAGGAAAGCCGTGATCCCGAGCCCGCAAGACACGGCGATGTATGTAACAGGGTCGATGGCTTTCACCCCGTACAGCAGGGAAGACATCAGCCGCATCACACCAAACGACACCAGAACTCCAGCCATCAGGCCGATACTGGTCAGCAGCATGCCCTGTCGCACGAACATCCCCGTTACCGTCGGCAACTGCGCCCCGAGGGCGATGCGAATCCCGATCTCTCGCGTTCTCTGCGACACCGAGTACGCAATCACCCCGTAAATTCCCACCACTCCCAGCAGCAATGCCATCCCGCCCGCTACTCCCAGCATCATCAGCGTGAACGAGGTCCGCGCCAGAGACTTGCGGTAGAAATAGTCGCTGGTATGCACTTCCGCGAGCGGCAGATTGGGATCCACCGACCACACCGCCTGACGCACATCAGCCATCAATGCCTCCGATCCCGCGCGCCGCGTTCGGATGGCATACGCTACTTCGCGCCGTACGGAAAGGGAATCGCTCTCGAAATTGCTCATCATCAACGGCCAGTACGCCGCCTTTGTCGGCTTCTGGTTCACTCCATCGTCGTACACGTCCCCTGTCACTCCGACGATCTCCCGCCAGTCGTCCTTCGAACTGACGCGAATGCGTTTGCCGATCGCGTCGCCGAGAGTCGGCCAATACTCGCGCGCCACGTTTGCTGATACGATCGCCACCGAGAGTTTCTTGTACGTGTCATCCCATGTGAAGTCGCGACCCGCTACCAACGGAATCTGCACCGTCTTCAGGAATCCGGGCGACATGAACTTGAACTGCAGCAACGGAGGAAGTTCGCCTTCTGCGTACATTCGGCCTTCCACGAAAATCGGATCATGCCAGCCCTGGCTGTCCATCGGGATCTTCGTGCCGATCGCCACCGACTCCACGCCCGGAATCGCCGCAATCTTGTCTTGAATTTCCTGCTCGAAGCGAACCACCCGCTCGTCTTCTTTTACTTCTGTGTCCACCACGCTGATGCGGAACGTTTGCACCTGCTCCGGCTGCGCAAATCCCGGATTCACGTTGATCAGCGCTCGGAACGTCCTGATCATCAACCCCGAGCAAATCAGCAGCACAAGCGCTAGGGCCACCTGCACCACCACAAGTGTGTTACGTGCCCGGTGTTGCTGCCGGCTCTGGCTCAATGATCGCCCGGCTTCGCGAATGCCCGTGCTCAAATGCGCTCCCGCATACTTCAGCACCGGAATCAGCCCGAACAGCACGCTCGCCAGTATTGCTATCCCGAGGGTAAACAGCAATACGGAACCGTCGATGCCGATCTCCTGCAGCCGCGGAATTCCCGAAGGCGCCAGCGCCACCAGCACCCGCAGCGCGCTATAGGCCAATCCCAGTCCCAGCACGCTGCTGAGTAATCCGATCATCAAGCTTTCAAACAGCAACTCGCCCGCGATGCGTCCCCATCCAGCACCCAGCGCCGATCGCAACGCCAGTTCCTGGCGCCTTCCCTCAATCCGTGCCAGCATCAGGTTCGTGACATTGGCGCAGACAATCAGCAGCACCATTCCGATCGATCCCATCAACACCCACAGGACATTTCCGATATCCCCGATGACTTCCGCTCTCAGCGGCTTGGCATTTGGTCCAATCCGCGCGTCCTTAAAAAGGTTAATGCTGAATCCCGGGGGTGCCTCGAAGCTCCTTATCACGATGGGTAGCATCCGTGCCATGTCGGCATTGACTTGCTCCATAGTCACTCCGGGCTTCAACCGCGCCACGCCGTTGTAGCTGAAGTTCCCCAGGTTGGTTTTGTTCCGGTCGAATTGGAAGGGCGTGATGATGGCCGGATCGGAACGGTCGAGGAAGTGAAACCTCTGTGGCATGACGCCAATAATTTGGCGCTGCTTTCCGTCCACGATGATGGTCTTGCCGATTGCAGCCGGATCGCTGCCGAATTTGCGACGCCAGTAGCCATAGGTCAGCACGGCGGTATCGGGTGCGCCTGGAGAATCGTCCGCTTTGCTGAACACGCGTCCCAGCATCGGCGGGATTCCCAGGACTGGCAGCAGGCCGTCGGTGACCAACAGTGCGTCGACCCGCTCCGGCTGAGCCGTGCCCGTCACGCTGACCGAGTCGCCCTGATACATTCCGATATCCTGAAACGTCGTGCTCTGCTCCCGGAAGATGAAATAGTCGGAAGGCGACAGCTCGAAATCCTTGATGTTGATCCCAGGTGCCGTCAGCCGCACCGCCGCCAGGTCCTCTGAATGCGGGTAGGGGAGTGGCTTCAGCAGCACGCCTTCCAGCACACTGAACACCGCCGTATTCGCTCCGATTCCCGCCGCCAGGGTAATCAACGTGAAGGCGGTAAACGTCGGCGTCCGCCGCAGCCTTCGCAGCACCTGTTT
Source organism: Terriglobales bacterium (assembly GCA_051986135.1). GTDB lineage: Bacteria > Acidobacteriota > Terriglobia > Terriglobales > Acidobacteriaceae > Gp1-AA122. Next base: position 4,124 of record JBPYDQ010000249.1, read on the forward strand.
GAACTGACCGCCCAT
>JBPYDQ010000250.1:0-15816 GCA_051986135.1 Terriglobales bacterium
TGGGCGGCGGGCTGGCGGACGTTACTCGCACCAGAATCTTGCTAACCCGTATAGAGGATTGGGAGCAGGTGGCGGCAGTCCACGGCGAGTTCTTTGGCAGCATCCGCCCCGCCAACACCATCATGCAAGTTGTGCGTTTTATCGACCCGGATTGGTTGGTCGAGATCGAGGCGGATGCCGTGGTGGAGAGCTAGCGACCCATGAGCGCCGGAGCCATCCCAGCCATCGCTATTCTCGCCACAGGTATCCTCCTGATGCGATTCTGCAAGCGATGGCTGGCAAAGTTCAACATCGCGATCACGAATCGGATCAACCGTTTGTTTCGGGGTTGGCCGCCCGAGTTTGGCATTCTGGCACGTGGGTTGCAAGTCAGGGAAGACCCACCGAACTCCGGTAAACGTCTTTCGAGCACCCAATAGGTTCATGGTCGCCCTCGTTTACAGCAGGTCAATCCGAGTTGGTGAAGAACGTGCTCGCGGCAGACGGGTGCGAACTCAAGACTCGCGCGAAGAAAATATCAGCTTTCCAGGCCAAGCGTCGTGCGTGATCCTTCGCGGCGGCGATTCCCCGATTCTGGTGCGGGTAGTGTTGAGGCTCGTAGGCGCGGACGAGGACATGGAACTTTCAAGAACCTAGTTATACTGTGCGACCTTTCGCTCGAGTCCCGCAACCAGCCGCCGTAGCTCCTTAAAGATTCCTAATCCAATGAAGCTCTGCATGTGGCGTAAATTTGCTGACAGCCTGCAGTAGCACAGGCAGGCTTCGCCGTCGATATGCTGTCAGCCATCGCCAAAAATCATTGTGCTTCCACCCTTGCCGCTGCGCCCGCCTACTCTGCTCATCCCAGCTGCACGATAGCTAACCCGGCTTCCCCTTTTGGGAGGTGGGGTGTAGCTGAATTTTCCCGAAGGATACTAGCCCGAGCGTTCGTTGACTAGCTCGAACTCGCCCTCGTAATATTCGTTTCGGTTAACTGTGGAGGATCGACGTGAGCGCAGCCAGAAATCGCAGCCGCCGTTTTTTTCTTCAGACCAGCGTAATCACTGGAATGAGCGCAGTCGCATTACCCGCTCTCGCCGGAGCGAGGGCCCTCGAGCCGGGGCTGACGCCCGCAGCACCCCAGATACCCGCATTTGAATTCGACGAAATCACCATTTCCGACCTCCAGGACGGAATGAAGTCCGGCAAGTACACCGCACACTCCATTGCAGAAAATTATCTAACTCGCATCGAAGCTCTCGATAAGCAAGGCCCGGCTGTCAACGCCATCATCGAGTTGAATCCTGACGCCCTTGAGATCGCCGCCGCCATGGACAAGGAGCGTCAGTCCGGCCAGGTCCGCGGCCCCCTGCACGGCATTCCTATTCTGATCAAGGACAACATCGATACCGCTGACGCGATGATGACTACGGCGGGTTCTTTGGCTCTCCTGGGTTCAAAACCGACGACGGATTCGACCGTGGCACGGAAGCTGCGCGCCGCCGGTGCAATCATTCTTGCCAAAACGAATCTTAGCGAGTGGGCCAACATTCGTTCGAACCACTCCACCAGTGGCTGGAGCGGTCGCGGCGGCCTGACTAGGAATCCGTACGCCCTCGATCGCAATGCTTGCGGCTCCAGTTCAGGCTCGGGAGCGGCCGTGGCTGCAAATCTTTGCGCCGTCGCGATTGGCACCGAAACTGACGGCTCCATCGTATGCCCTTCTTCCGCAAATTGCCTGGTCGGCATTAAGCCAACCGTTGGCCTCGTCAGCCGCGCCGGCATCATTCCCATCTCGCACAGCCAAGATGGCGCGGGCCCCATGGCCCGCAGCGTGGCCGATGCTGCCCTTGTCCTCGGAGTGCTGACCGGAGCCGATCCCCGCGATCCGGCAACCAGCGCCGAGGGCGCAACTATGCTCAGCGATTACACCCAATTTCTCGACCCCCGCGGCCTGAGCGGCGCCCGCGTTGGCGTCGCCCGAAAATATTTCGGCTTCAACGAAAACTTGGATGCCTTGATGACCAGCGCGCTGGATGCGATTGAGAAGGAAGGCGCCACCTTGATCGATCCGGCCGACATCAGTACATTCGGCAAATTCGATGACTCGGAACTGGAACTGTTCATGTACGAGTTGAAGGCCGACCTGAACGCCTACCTCGCGCAACTCGGTCCCTCTGCTCCGGTACACACTCTGGCGGAAGTGATCGAGTTCAACGAGAAGCACAAAGATAAGGAAATGCCCTACTTCGGTCAGGAGCTATTTATTAAAGCTGAGGCTAAAGGACCGCTGACGGAAAAGGGCTATCTCGATGCTCTTGCCAAGAATCACCGCTTGGCCCGCACCGAAGGAATCGACGCCTTGATGAATAAATTCCAGCTCGATGCGCTTGTGGCTCCCACTGCCGGCCCGGCATGCCTAACCGATCTGCTCAACGGCGACCACTTCACCGGTGGCAGCTCAAATGCCGCCGCCGTTGCCGGTTACCCCAATATCAACGTTCCCGCCGGATTTCTCGGCGGCATGCCGGTAGGAATCTCCTTTTTCGGCCGCGCCTGGAGCGAGCCCAAATTGATCAAGATCGCCTATGCCTTCGAGCAGGCGACGAAACCGCGGAAAGCGCCGCGGTTTTTGCCCAGTCTGTCGCTCGATCCGAGAGGATAATTCAGCCCGCAGAATTGCGCGAGGACATGAAGAGGAAGCCATCGGCGTTCGGTTTAGGAAATCGGAGTTTTTTCGCCAAGGTTAAGGTACCGACGGCTTACCTGCCGCCGGCGATACCCGGTTCCGAAATTCCTCCAGCAGCTCCTGTAATTTCCTGCTGAAACGCACCGGATAGGCCACCGCATTGTGCAGCCTTCGGCAAGCATCCGGCAGCCGGGCAATTTCCTCTCGCGCGCGCCGCCGCACCTCGGGCAAAGCTGGCGGAGAATTCAGCCGCCTTCCTTCGCTCATGACGCGGCCCAGCAGCGGCGTGGCATCTTCATACGTGTCAGCGCAACGCGAGACCACATCCTCCTTGTACTTGCCGTCCGGCCCAGTGCGCCGAAACACCTGCTTGCACCCGGGGTAGGAGACCTTCCCGCCGCTTAGCTTGGCGCGATAGGACGGACCCTCGACTCCGAATACATCCACCAGCTTGTAGACCCCGGACAAGCTGGGAGCATCTTTGGAGGTAGCCAGACTCGTACCCACGCCAAACGCATCCACTTGTGCGCCGCGCGCCAGCATTTCAGTGATGACATGTTCGTCCAGATCGCTGGTGGCAAAAATCTCGGTCTCCTCGAGACCCTCTTCATCGAGGCGACGCCGAACTTCACGGGATAACTCAATCAAATTGCCGCTGTCGAGACGAACCATTTTCGGCCGCAGCCCGGCCTCCACAATCTTGTCGATCGCCGCCAGGGTGTCATAGGTATCAATCAGCAAAGTCGCATTGTCAGGAAAAACATCTTCGAAGCGGCCAAAGGCCTCCTCTTCATCTTCGTACGCCATGATGAACGAGTGGGCCAGTGTTCCGAACACCGGAATCCCAAAACGTCGACCCGCCTCGACGTTCGAAGTACCCTTACAGCCGCCAATGTACGCGGCCCGCGCTGCCAACGTGCCCGCTTCCGGTCCGTGCGCGCGCCGTGTCCCGAATTCGATGACATCACGCCCTTGTGCCGCTTCTACCACCCGCGCCGCTTTAGAGGCGATCATGGTTTGAAAAGTAATCATGGAAAGCAAATAGGTCTCGACTACTTGCGCTTCGATGATCGGCGCCGTGACGCGCAACAGCGGTTCCTCGGAAAATACCGGGGTCCCTTCCGGCATCGCCCACACCTCTCCTTTAAACTGAAAGTCGCGCAGGTAATCGAAGAATTTGCCGCTGACGCTTCCGAACACCGTCTGCGAGCGGAGATAGTCGATGTCGCTCGCCCGAAATCGGACATTCTCGAGGTAATCGAGGGCCTGTTCGAGTCCGGCGGCAATCAGATAACTGCGCTCGGCTGGCAGCGAACGCACAAACAGCTCGAAGCTACCCTTGGCGCGGAAATGGTTGTCGAAATAAGCCGCCGCCATGGTGAGCTCATACAAATCCGTCAGCAGCGCCGAATGGCAAAGTGGGTCAGCCATGGATCCTCACCATGGATTATAGAAGCCGGCAAGAAATCGAGAGACACAAGGGGTCCCAGGCCAGCACTGTCAACGAGTGGGCCCGATCAGCGGTCGAGGGCAGGATATTAATCCCCAGCTGGCCTCTCCTTCGAAGCCACCACACTATGCCGAGACACCGGCATGGGCGCATTCCCCTTCCGATCCCGCCACAGTATCGCATTCAGCTCCCGAGCGTTAGCCGCATCCGGCCTCGAGAAATTCATCCTGCTGGATTCTCGAGCACCCTGCCCCTGTGCTGGATTCATCTGGTAGATCAGCCCGTTGTCACGGTTCCGCCAATCGGCGGTGAATGGAGGTTGATTTCCTGTACCTGAGAATAGCGGCTCCAGCACCGGAGCATAAGCATCATTCTGATTCATGGGAGGCACGCCGAGGAGTTCCTCGATGGTGTGGACGACGTTCACCGTTGTGTAGAACTGGTGTGCCACATACGGCTGCTTAGCCGATCCCGGAGAATATTTGCTGATCACCAGGCCGATCGAGCGGTGAGCATCCACGTGGTCGGCGCCGTCCTGGGCATCATCTTCCAAGACGAAGATGGCGGTATCGTCCCAATAAGGGCTGTGCGACACCGCTTCCACCACCCGCCCCAGCGCCAGATCGTTGTCCGCAACGGACGCAGCCGGTCGTGGCGACCCCGGCTTGGTACCTGCGGTATGGTCGTCGGGTAAATAAAGCAGCACAAACCTCGGCAGTTCGCCTTCTGCGCCCTGTTTTCGAGCCTCGACAAACCGCGCAAACTCATTCAGGAACTCGTCCGCCCGGAGCTGGTCGGGATACGAGGTGTCGAAATCCGGATACAACGCGTCATAGCGGTCGCGCAACTCGCGCTTGGTTGCCACCATCCGCTTCACCAGGGGCACGGCCCAGGGCCACGGGCTCCGAGACCCGTGTGGCTGGCCGACATTCGCAGGCAGCGACTCTCCCTTATGCACCGCATCACGAGGGCACGGATGGATGCCGGGGTGAGGCGTCCCTTCTTTTGGTGAGCCACTTTTCTCCCTGGGTGTACACCACTCCCCGATGATGAATTCGCCATAATCCCGGAAACTAACTTTGTGGCGGGCGAGATTATCCCAGAGAAAACCAGTTTGCGGATCGTCTACATCAGCTTCGTCATGCTCCAGCGGGTACTCGTCTGCGACCGTACCCTGAAAGTCATAGGTGCGCTCCTTACCCCGATAGGCGATCTGCCAGGTCTTTTCGTTGTAATCGGAAGTAGTGGCCGCCGTGGACCAGTTGTGGCCATCGCCCGAGACCTCTCCGCTATCATAGAAATTATCCAGCACGCCGAATTCGAGCGCCAGTTTGTGTTCGTTGGGGGTAATGTCAGAACCGTAAAGAGTCAGCGATCGATCGCCGTTGCCTACCGGCAAATCTCCGAAGATCTGGTCGTAGGTTCGGTTTTCCTTGATCACATAGATTACATGCCGTATCGGATTGCCACCGCGTTGGAACGTAATTTTTCCGGGGTCTTGGTGGATGAGATTTTCCTCTTCCACGCGAGAGGTAAGCTCCCCTAGGTTCTGCTCCGCCTTCTTGTAATTGAAGCGCGCAATCGATCCGCGCAACAGGGTAGCTATGTAGGGGTGTTCTCTCCGCCGCCTGGCCGAGCGCAAGACGCTGCTTCCGTTGTTCGGCCCCGAGCCCTCGCCCTTGGCCGTAGCTACCAGCAGATCATCGCCATCGGTGGCGAGCGCGCTCGGATACCAATCGGTGGGAATAAAACCGAGCGGCTTCAGTTCAGATAAGCCCCTAATCCCCTGGTGAAGGCTGGTTAGATCAAATATGGCCACTGCATTGATGCCAGAATCAGCCACAAACAAACGGCGCCCATCGGCTGATAAGGCCAGAGCTTCCGGGTAACTGCCGCCAACTTCCTCTCCCGGCATCATGGTACTCAGATTGCGAATCACCTCGCCGCTCTCCGAGTCGAGAACCGCCACCTTGTCGGCGTTGGACAGGGCCACATAAAGCAGTTTTTCGTCGGAGCTGAGAGTCAACGCTGTCGGGTGCGAACCGGGCGCGGTGGCGTCTTGGGGCTTATCCAGCGGAATCCATCGGCGCACGCTTCCCGCCGTCAAATCCAACTCGGCGACCTCCGAAGCGTTCCACAAACTGCACCAGGCGTGCCGCCCATCCCGGCTGGCCACTACCGTATAGGGAAAGGAGGACGGCACTAGATTATTTGTGCTCAGATCGAACTTCTTCAGAATTTGTCCGTTCGCGGCATCGAGCAAGACCACATTGTCCGAAAGATTATTGGCCACCAGAAGTTCATCGCCACCCCTGATGTGGACCAGGGCAAGTCCTGCGGGAAAAGGAGTCGCCCTGCCTGCTTCGCGGTTGAACAACCCGCTGGAAATCCGTTTGCCCGCTCGAAGCTCCTGCGGCGGAATTTTGAAGAACCGCTCAGACGCGATCTTCCCCGCGCGGAAGCGATAAACAGCGATTCCGTTTCCCGTATCGCCAGGCTTCTCCCCGGTGGGATCCGTGATCGACCCAATCGAGGCGTAGAGATGTTTCCCTTCAGAACCGAATCCCAACCCCAGAAAGTAGCTCTGACGAGCATTTTCGCCAAGTCGCCCGTCGGGAAAATCCGACACCTGGCCGGTCGTCAAGTTGACGACTGATATCGACTGACGCGCATCGGTCTCTTGTGTACCATAACCAGCATTCAGCAAAGCCGCATAGCGCTCATCCGGACTGAGGGCGATGACAACGGGAAGACTGTTTACCGTACCGATGCGCCCCGGGGCTGGCGCATCCAGAAATTTACTGGTCGGCAGGTGAATACGCCGCTCCGACCAGTGCGGCGCGGGCGCGATGACGAGAAGAGCGAAGCCAAAAACCACCACCAGCCGCAAAGCATTCACGTGAATCTCCCGCAGACTTGATCAGTGCCAGATCATCGTACCGTGAAGTCGGCCGCTTGGCGCAAGTTGAATAGCCCGAATTCGCGCGCTCCTGGTTGCAGTGAGGCTTTGTGTTCTTTGTAAGGATCCCGTGGACGGCGGTCGAGGAGTTTCTCCGGGCTCCGCCCGGCCCGCGAACAAGGAGCAAGCGCTTGAGAGTTCAGCTCCGATCCACCATTGGCTGGCGGGCACCCGTGTCGGCTAGGGCCACATTGTGCCGCACGTCCGCTCCCCGCACCCAGAAGATGACATCCTCGGCGATGTTGGTGGCGTGATCCGCCACCCGCTCCAGGTTGCGGGCAACCAGCAGAGCGTCAAGCGCCTGGCGGGTCACTTCCGGAGTGTCGTTCATCTTGCGCGTCAGGTTGATGAAAGCCTCGTCCCGCATGCGATCTACGACATTGTCCATCTCGAGCACGGCCTGAGCCAGTTCAGCCTTGCCTTCAATAAACGACTCCAGCGCCCGCCTGACCATGGCCGATGAGGCAGTAGCCATGCGCGGGATGTCTATCGGCAAATCGGCCGGCGGCAGTTCCACCATATCCATCACGCGCTCTGCAATGTTTACCGCCTGATCGCCGACCCGTTCCAGATCGGAGTTGATCTTGGTCACAGCCAGAATGAAGCGCAAATCCACCGCCATCGGCTGCTGCAAAGCCAGCAGATCGAACGCCAGTTCATCGATTTCCCGTTCCGCCGCGTTGATCAGTGATTCGTTCTCGAGCACCATGTGGCAGCGCGTCAGATCGCGGTCAATATACGCCTGGCACGCGCGATCGACCGCTTGTTCGGCCAGCCCGCCCATGGCCAGCAACTTGTTGCGAAGCTCATCCAACCCTTGCTGAAAGCGAGTACGCATTATCCAAACCTGCCCGTAATGTAATCTTCCGTCCGCTTGTCGGATGGATTTGTGAATAGCTTTTCGGTTTTATCGAATTCGATCAATTCGCCCAACAAGAAAAAACCGGTGAATTCCGCCACCCGCGACGCCTGCTGCATGTTGTGGGTAACGATGACAATCGTGTAATTTTCTTTCAATTGAAAGATAAGTTCCTCGATCTTCCCCGTCGAGATCGGGTCCAACGCCGACGCAGGCTCGTCCATCAGGAGAACTTCCGGTTGAACCGCCAGGGCCCGGGCGATGCACAGCCGCTGCTGCTGTCCCCCGGAGAGGCTGGCGCCCGACTTTTTCCGTAGATGATCTTTCACCTCATCCCAAAGTGCCGCCTGTTGCAGCGACCGTTCTACGATTTCATCGAGGCGCCGGCGATTGCGGAACCCGTTGAGCCTGAGACCGGCTGCCACGTTATCGTAAATCGACATCGTGGGAAACGGATTGGCTTTCTGAAATACCATGCCCACCCGCCGCCGCACTTGGGTAGCCGACGTCCCATTGTAGATACTTAAATCGCCAATTCGCACCATGCCCGCGGCGCTGGCCCCGGGAACCGTTTCATGCATCCGGTTCAGGCAGCGCACATAGGTGGATTTTCCGCATCCCGAGGGACCAATGATAGCCGTAGCATGGTTAGCCGCAACCTCCATGCTGATGTCTTTCAGCGCCTGGGTAGTTCCAAACCAGGCGTTCAGATGTTCGACCTGGATGCCGACACCCATTACGTTACTCCCTTAAGCAAGCCGCGCCCGGCAGCAATTCGAACCGCCGTGACGGCCAATACGATCAGAATGATCAGAATCAGCGCCCCCGCCCAGGCCTGGCGGTGCCACTCATCGAAGGGTGAAATCGCATAGGTAAAAATCTGCAGCGGAAGCGCCGCAGTCGGCTGATTCACGTTCCAGTTCCAATACTGATTTCCGAAAGCCGTGAACAGCAAAGGTGCGGTTTCGCCGGCGACGCGGGCAAAAGCCAGCATCACTCCGGTGATCACGCCCGAAGTCGCGGTGCGCAAGGTGATCGAAATGGTCGTGCGCCAGCGTGGAACTCCCAACCCGTAAGCCGCTTCCCTCACCTGGATTGGGACCAGCAGCAGCATCTCCTCGGTAGCTCGTGTGATGGTGGGAACCATCATGATCGCCAGTGCGACGCCGCCGGCCAACGCGGAAAAATGCTTCTGCCTCAACACAACAATGCTGTAACCCACGATGCCGATGACAATCGATGGCACACCATTCAGCACATCGGCGGTGAAGCGAATCAGGTCAGCAAACCGGCCCCGACCAAATTCCGCCAGGTAGATGCCGGCGCCAATTCCGAGGGGAACACCCAGCATACTGGCTAAGCCGAGAATCAAGATCGAGCCGCCGATCGCATTGGCCATCCCGCCGCCTGCTTCACCGACGGGCTTCGGAGTTTGTGTCAGAAATGCCCAGTTCAGCGATCCAAAGCCCTTGTAGAGCAAGTATCCGAAGATGGCAACCAGTGGCAGCAATACTAGCAGGACGGCTGCGCCGGCTGCCATGGTCGCCAGCGCATCGACCATCCTGCGTCGAATACTCACCACGGGAACGCCGGCTCTTTTGCTCGACTCAAACATTGCTTCTCGCTGGAGTCCCGCGCGTTACCGTCCACACCAGCAACTGGGCGAGAATATTCACTACGATGGTCACCAGAAATAGCGCTAATCCAATCTGCACCAGCGAACTCAAATACAAGTCGCCAGTGGCTTCACTGAACTCATTGGCAAGCACGCTGGCCATCGTGTAACCAGGAGCGAACAATGATTTGGCAATTTCCGCGCGGTTGCCGATTACCATGGTGACCGCCATGGTTTCCCCCAGCGCGCGGCCCAATCCAAGGATGATCCCACCCACGATGCCCGCCCGCGCGTTTCTCAAAACGCCCATGCGGATCATCTCCCAGCGTGTCGCGCCCAGCGCCAGAACGGCCTCCCGCTGCTGTTGCGGCACTGCAGTCATGACCTCCCGCGTGATGGCCGAGATGATGGGAATTATCATGATCGCCAGGATAAACCCGGCGGCCAGCATACCTATTCCGTAGGGCACTCCCTCAAACAGCCCGGTCCATCGGAAATAGCGTGCCAGGAATGGTTGGACATATAGCCGCAGCAGCGGCACCAGCACAAAGATTGCCCACAATCCGTAGATCACGCTGGGAATCGCCGCCAGCAACTCGGTCGTGAACGCCAAACCGCTGCGCAGCCAACGCGGGCTCATCTCGGTGATGAAGACCGCCACGCCAATCGCAAGCGGAACAGAGATGATCAATGCCAGAATGGAGGAGACGATTGTCCCGTAAATAAATGGCAGCGCACCGAACTGGTCGTTGACCGGATCCCAGTCACGGGTAAAGAAGAATTTCCACCCAAAGGCGTGCCAGGCAAGCTGCCCTTTAGTAATTAACTCGTAAACGATCACTCCGACAATGGCCAGAACCGCAGCGGCGCAGGCCCACATAGCCGCGTGGAACGTACCGTCGGCCCACTTGGAGCTTTTTTCCGGAATCAAAAGCCCCGGCCGGGTTCCTGCTTTGCTGCTAACTTTATCTTTTGCAAAGAGTTCGGGACCGGAGAACTGTGGTGTCCCCAAGGCGCGGTTGGCCATAGAATCACCCTAGCAGGGGCATGTTACAGCAATATTAAAATCGGGAGTGCCACATTTTGCCGGGGTTGTGTCGGTACTTCCCCTTAGCCGAAGCATTGCTTTTCCAGCTCGAAACTTGTATTTTTGCATCCCCGGTTGGAACTTATGGCGTTCGATCACGATCGTGTTAGAGTACTGTTCGAAAAATTGGATCGGCAACTCAGTAAGCTCTCTTCCAAGCCACAGCCCAACAACATCCACCAGTTCCGAACGGCCGCCCGGCGCTTGGAAACGGTCCTCTGTGAAGTCATTCCCGACCAGGACCGAAAGCAACGCAGGCTTCTCAAGCTGCTCACCAAGCTCCGCCGCCGGGCAGGCAAGGTCCGTGACCTCGATGTGCAGATTGCCGCTTTGCGCAGCCTCAAAGTCTCCGAGCGGCCCGGCCTCAAAACTCAAATCCTGCAAACCATGGCGGAGATGCGAGCCAAGCGCGAGAGACGCCTCCTGGACGTGCTGGACAAAGAAACCGTGCGTGAGCTTCGACGCCGCCTGAAACGGGAACGGGTACACTTTTTCGACAGTTCTCCGAATCCCTGGGCCCTGGCGGAAAACATGCTATCGGCATTTACCAGTCAGAACGGCGCCGCTGTCAACGAGAGCCTGTTGCATCACTATCGCATTGTGGGAAAGAAGATCCGCTACATCGCCGAATTTGCTGGAGATCAACCCGGTCGACAGCAGGTTATCGAGGAACTCAAGCGCATGCAGGACGTTTTGGGCGAGTGGCATGATTGGATAACCTTGAACGAGACCGTCAGGAAGTTGCTGTCCGAGAACGTGAATTCTCCGCTGCTCGCGGCCATCGGCAACATCACCCGTGCCAAGTACCGCGACGCGGTGCAGGCGGTCTTCAGTGCTAAGCAGAATCTGGTTGGAAAATCCGCGCCCGATGTGCCGCCCGGGGAGCCGATCAAGCGAAACACAGTTGCGGCGTCGGCGGCAGCCCACGCCGTGGCCTGATACTCTCCGCCATTGTCGCAGCCCGCACTCGGGTAGCCATTAAGGCGAAGCCGCGGTACCGGGGGATGAAACTCGCAAAATGAGTCACAGTGGCGCGGCGACCGAACGACCTCGACGCCAGATCGATCTTCCCCCACAAACTTCGCTAATCTTCTCCAGAAACCGTCTGGGTCATACAACCACCCGCAAGGGGGTGGCCGGTCGTCTAAACTGAGATCACGGAAAGGGAAATTCTCTCCGACGCGTCATGCCAATTTTCGCGGCGGTCGATATCGGCTCGAACTCGGTTCGCCTGAAAATCGCCCGACTCAGTGGGCAACGCCTTCGCCCCATTCACGAAGACCGCGAGGTCACCCGCCTGGGAGAGTCCGTATTTCGTACCGGTTTTCTCTCTCCCGATGCGATAGCCAACACCGTTAAGGTACTGCGCCGTTTCCACCGCGCCTGCCAGCGGCTGGGCACCGACTCGGTTCGTGTAGTAGCCACCAGCGCACTGCGGGATGCCCGCAACTCGCGCGCCTTCCTCGAATGGGTAAGATCTGCCACCGGCTGGACGGTCGAAATCATCTCCGGCCTGGAAGAGGCCCGCCTGATTCACCTGGGATTAGTATCCTCGATCAAGATCGGCAGCTCTCCCGCCCTGTTGCTTGATCTCGGTGGCGGCAGCTGCGAGCTGACTATCTCGATCGGCGGACATATTCGCGAGACGGTCAGCCTGCCGCTGGGAGCCGTGCGCCTGACCAATGAGTTTCTGCATCACGATCCGCCGCGCAAGACCGAGCTCCAGAGTTTGCGTGGTTTCATCACCCGTGAACTCCGGCGTGTCGCTTCGCGAATCATAAAATTGCGCGCGAATGCGGTGATTGCGACCTCCGGAACCGCGGCATCGCTGACGGCCGTCTGCCAGGCGCTCTCCCAAAATAAAGCATCCAGCGTGACTCGCGCACAGATGAGTCGCATTGCGAAGTTGATCGCCAAGTCAAACCTCGAACAACGCCGGCGCATGAACGGCATCGGTCCGCGGCGAGCCGAGATCGTGGTGGCTGGCGCCATCGTCTATTCCGAGTTGCTCGAACAGTGTCATCTGCGTGGATTCCGCTATTCTCCCCTGGGCTTGCGCGACGGTCTGCTGGCGCAAATGGCCGCCGAGCATGATCGCGGTGCTCGCTCCCGCAAGCAGATTGAGTCGGAACGCTGGGATTCGCTGCAGGCAGCGCTCGCCCACTACCGGGTGGATGCGCATCATGCTCGCCAGGTGCGCGAGGCAGCGATGAACTTATTCGATGTCCTCCGATCCGTGCACGCCCTGCCCCCGGAATATCGCGAATGGCTCTCCGCCGCGGCTATGCTCTACGAGGTGGGCGATTACGTGAATCGCAGTGGCCGTCACCGCCATACCTACTACATCATCTCGCACTCTGAGATCCTCGGTTACACTCCCGAGCAGAGGCGCGTCATTGCTGCGGTCGCGCGTTATCTCGGGAAATCTCGCCCCACCGCGGGTGATGGCCCCATTAAGGTGCTGCCGCCGGAAGACCGGCAGTACGTTCCCAAGGCTTCCCAGCTCCTGCGTCTGGCGCGCGCGCTGAATCTGAGTCGCAGCCGTTCGGTTCGTGGCATGCGGGTCCGTCTCCGCGACGCCGAGGTCGAGATAACGCTTCGCCCCGCGCGGGGAGCGGGCGTTGAGCTAGAACTCTGGGCTATTGACAAAGAGAAGAATTATTTTCGCGAGGTCTTTGGACGCACGCTATCGGCGGCGCTCACATAAATAGTCCGGACGAACTTAGGCGTGATACACCACTGCAATACCCCTCGCTGCCGGGCGACTTCGACCCGCGCCACCGCCCCTTTTCTTAAATCTACCCCGTTTTTTCCAGTCTCGCCGGAAATGATCCGCCCGAGGAATTCGCTGAGGTTCGGATTGTGTCCCACCACCATGATGGCGTCGAACCGGTCATACTTTGCCAAGAGCTTGCGGAAGTCGACGAAAGTGGCTGCGGGGCGGAGCGAGTCCTCAATCTGTAGTTTGGCTTCGTAACCAATCTCGTTGGCCACCAGCGCCGCCGTCTGCGTGGCCCGTTTTAAAGGACTGGTGATCACTAGATCCACTTGAACGTCCATGGCCGCTAAGGCCCGGCCAATGTAGCCGCATTGATCGATGCCATCGTGGTCGAGGGGACGCTTCTCGTCCTTTCTCGGATTCACAAGGTGCTGGCCGGCGCTGGCATGACGCAAGAAATAAACGATCATGGCGGCTTATCGTTCCTTCTGGCCTTTCTGCACCCGAGTTCGGCGCGGCCTGGGCTCGGCCACGTGTGGAATATTGGCTAGAGCAGCCTTTCCCTCCGCCAGCGAAATTAAAAACTCCTGCGAATTAAAAGTCGCGGACTTGGCTCGGCGTCTCGCTGTTCGCGTCTCGCCTACCCGCCGATACGTCCCGTCTTTCTGCAGGCACCGCGCTTTGACATTGTCGGCCAGATAGGCTTCCAGGATTTCACGGCGAATACGCTCGCGCAGCAAGGTGTCGCGAATCGGAGCCAACACCTCGACGCGTTCATATAAATTGCGCGGCATCCAGTCAGCACTGCCGCTATAGATTTCCTCTTCCCCCCCATTCCTGAAGTAAAAAATGCGGCTATGCTCCAAAAAGCGTCCTACGATGCTGCGCACACGAATGCGGTCGCTGACCCCTCGCACCCCGGGGCGCAGCGCGCAAGGGCCGCGCACGATAAGGTCAATGTCCACTCCCGCCTGCGATGCCCGATAGAGGGCCAGAATGATGTTCTTATCGAGCAGCCCATTCATTTTAGCGATAATCTGGGCCCGCCGGCCTTGGCGGGCGTGCTCGGTTTCCCTGGCAATCAAGCTGAGGCATTGTTCCGCCAAATCTATGGGCGATACCAGTAACGGATCGTAGTTGGGGTGTTCGGCATAGGCGGTCAGGAAATTGAACACATCGTGGACCGCGCCGGTAATCTCAGGATCGGCGGTCAGCAGGCTCAGGTCGGTGTAGATGCGCGCTGTCACGGAATTATAATTTCCGGTACCAATGTGGCAATAGTGCCGGGTAATCCCGTCGGGATCGCGTCGCACCAGCAAGGAAAGCTTGCAATGCGTCTTGAGCCCTACTAGCCCATGAAAGACCTGTACTCCGGCATCTTCCAGATCGCGCGCCCACCGTATGTTCGGCGCCTCGTCGAACCGCGCCTTGAGTTCGACAACGGCGGTCACCTCTTTTTTTTCTGCCGCCGAGATCAGCGCTGGCACGATCAGCGAGTGTTCGCTGGTGCGGTACAGAGTCTGCTTCACGGAGAGCACGCGCGGATCTTCGGCCGCACTCTCGATAAACGAGACCACCGCATCATAGGAATCAAAAGGATGGTGCAGCAGAATGTCGTGCCGCCGCAGTTCTTCAAATAGGTCCTGTGACTTGGCGGTCAACCGCAGCTCGCGCGGGACAAAGGTTTTGTATTTCAGCTCTGGATATCCCACCTGCTCATAAATATTGAACAGGCGCGACAAGTTTACCGGCCCCTGGGTGCTGAAAACCTGCCAGGAATCCAGTTCGAAGTTGGTTCGCAGCCGCTCAATAATCTCTGGATCGGCATCGGCTTCTATCTCCATCCGCACCGCGTCGCCCTTACGTCGATTATGCAGTTCGGTGCGCACCGACTCCAGTACGTTGCGCGACTCCTCTTCTTGAAGGTAGAGATTGCTGTTGCGCGTCACCCGGAAAGCCGCTGCCGAAACAATGTCGTAGCCCTTATACATGCGCGCGGCATGAAAGGCGACCAGATCGGCTAAAAAGATGAAAGCGGCGGAATCCTCACTGGGCAGACGTACCAACCGGGGTAGCGCCCGCGGCACGGTAACCACTCCCGTGTAGGTCATCGAGGCTCGTCGTCGTCGTCTCAAGAGAAAAGCCAAGCACAGAGCTTTGTTGATGACCCGCGGAAAAGGATGCGCCGGATCGACCGTGATCGGGGTCAACAGCGGGTCCAGCTCCTTCTCGCAGTACTCCTCGATGAACGATCGGCCGGCCGAATCAAGTTCCGCCAGTCCGAGCACCCGAATCCCGTGCTCGGCCATCTCTGGCCGCAACTGCTCATTCCAGCAACGATACTGGTCATCGACCAATTCGTGAGTAAAGCGCGAGATCACCTCGCGCTCTTCGATTAAGGTAAGCCCGTCGGGACCAGCTTCGCTGTATCCGTCCTCAATCTGCTGCAACAGACCCGC
>JBPYDQ010000251.1:0-7940 GCA_051986135.1 Terriglobales bacterium
TATCACGGGACCATTGTTGGTCGTCGCCTTTTTAGTTGGTTGCTCTGATCACGCTTTCGACTGGAGCAGCAGATCGCTTGCCGCAGCAATCGTGATGGTGCATGCAATCATCGGATGATTCTTGGGAAACATGGAAGTTTCGGACCAGGGTAGCGGCACAGAATCGGATAAGTGTGGGGCAGGGGCATCTCGCAGAACGCTGCCTGGTTGTCTGGTACGTTATCAGAACATCCTGCGAGAAAGCTGGCTTAGAGCACATTGCACCGAACGACCTGCGGCGCTATGTCTAAGCTGTGCCACAGCGCGGCGGTGAGCTTGAGCAGATTTAGTTCTTGCCCATCCATTCTCGGTGCAGACCACAGAACGCTAGCTTTGGCTGCAAACAGAATCTCGGACGTCCGGTGAGGGATCTTTTCGACCTCAGGATCGAGGAGCAGACATCGGAAAAGGATCGTGAATCTGTCGCGGCGATCGACATCAGCGAAGCTGAAGAAAAAGCATTTGAGCAAGGAATAGAATCCTGTCACGGAAGATCGGAAGATCGAAACATGACCAGCCCGTCTCGGGACCATGACAGCTATCCCAACCAGAACTTGGTCGAAGTCGGAAAAGGCCATCGCGCGCACAGCTCTCGACGCTGCTCTGGGTCGGGAGCTGCAGGAAGTGATTCAGAAAGCAAATGTGCGAACCAGATACAGCAGTCGTCGGACCTGTGGGATTTGGAACATTACCTGACCGAACGCCGTAGTGGGATCGACCCCATCTATCGGTATTCGCAACTCACGCACGTCTTTGGAAGATTCCTGCACGAAGGCCGAGGCAGTGAGGAAGAGTTGCGCGGTTTGCGGCAACGACAAACTGAAGTCGATTCGCACTATTGCGCAGCTGTTTGCGAAGTATGCAGCCTGACCTGGATTCTGGGCGCCGACGGCGTGATTTCATCAAAATGACCAGATTGCTGCCCTTTCCCGAGGACTACGATTGCTGACCGTGCTCGGTTAAGTTTTCTGTTTGCTGGATGTCGATGGATTCGAATGGGGATTCAGCACCAAAACAAATAGGATTCTCGCATTCTGGGTGCGGCCGTTTCAGGAACCAGGAACAATCGCACTAAGAAGACTTCTCCGCCACCGTTTTGAAAAGGTGTTCGATCTCCAATCACACGCTCCGGATTGCTTGTCGCGTCTGACCTTCTTCCGAGCCGAATGAGCGACTCCGATCATTGCCGACTGTTCTCTCTGAAATCCGCCGTGACTCGCCCGCCATAGTGAAGCACCACCTCCGCCGGGACTCGCGCCACCGCATCATGCAAGGCCGGCGTCGTACCACGATGATGTCCGGTAAAGACCACCAGCACAATCGGCTGCCCGTTCACCCAAAGCACACCTGCATCATTCGCGATGAACGGCTGTCCATCACCCGTCTTATGCGCGATGCGAACATCGCGCAGATAACGCGGGAAACGGTCATTCACCTGCTGCTTGTCCATGGTTCCGACGATGAGATCACTCGCGTTCTTTGAAACCAGCTTTCCGGTCGCCATCAGCTCAAGCAATCTTCCGATTTCACGCGTAGTGCTGTGTCCGAAATAAATTCCCGCATCGTAGATGGTGTGTCCGAACGCCTCCTGCACTTGCTGCTCGCTGTATCGGTAGAAGGGAAAATTCACCGTCTGGTCCCCGCTAGCGTGCCGGTAACTTGGATCCAGGCTTTCCAGCCACCTGCGATCCCAATCCAGATCGGCGAATTCGATTGAAGTGTTCGTGAGTCCTAAACTGTGTGCGTACGCGGTGACATTGGCACGCCCCACCTTGTCCGCCAGGGCGTCAGTCGCTTCGTTGTCGCTGATGATGATCATCAGCGTCAGCAGGTCCTTCACTGTGGGCGCTAGCCCCGAATCCAGCGCGTAGAGTACACCAGACGGAAGCCTTTCACTGGCAGCGCTCAGAGGAACTCGATCCGACAATGCAAACTTACTTTCTTCCACTTGATGCATCACCTCGGCCGCGATCGCCAGTTTGATTACGCTGAACGTCTCCATCACTTTGTCGGAATCGAGAGCAATCTCTTCTCCAGTTGCGAGATTTTTCATGTACACCGACATGTCGCCAGGAAATCCACTCCGAACGTGCTCCAGTTTGCTCTGCAGTTCTGTCAGCGCCTCCTTGTTTCCGCCCAGTCCCGTATTCAATTCATCCAGCAATGCAGTGTTCTTCTTCAACGCCGCCTGCAGCAACTGCACCTGCTGCTGAGCCGTGGTCCAATCCTGCTTCTCGACCGCCTCCGTAAGCCCGGGCAATTCCAGATGCGCGTACGTGTAACGCGCTCCATACAGCATGTGCTTAAACCATGGCCTACCCGGAATGCCGTCAGGATTCAGCCAATTCCGCTCCACCTGCATCAGCCCGTGGTTCACCATCTCGGCTTGCGATGCCGTCAGCGCGTTTTGTGTGAGCGTTCTCGTCAACGACTGATCCACCCGGTTCCCTGCAGCCGCAAACTGATCAATGCTGTCGAGCAGTGGCTGCACGTCGAAATGGCTGAAATCTTTCCCCGCGGCCAGGTCATGAACAAAGTCCCGGATGTTGTCTCCGTAATTGGAAAAGTCGAACGGCAGCAAATCCGCGTTGGCCAGCCGCAGAGCGAGCACACCCCACAGCTGCGACATCAGGGTGTGATAGCGATATCCCGGATCTCCAAAGTGATTCATCCAAAAAAAATCGTCGTACATCGAGTGGTACACGCCATACGGTCCTCCAAAGCTCAGGCCGATCACCGGCATTCCAACAAAATTCAAGAACACCGTGTGATCCGATCCGCTGCCGATCCGCGTATCGGCGAGCATCGAGTCGCGCACCTCATCGCTGTCGTGCGCCTCTTCCCTCTTGCGAATCGCATACTGCTTCCACGCCTCATACAGCGACTTTCCGGATGGATCGTCCAGCGATCGCGTCGTCTCCACCAACATCGGTGCCAGCGACGCTACGGCATCTGCCTGAAAATTCGGCCCTGCCGTCGATGAGTCGACATTGATGTAGGCCACCGCTTTCTTCCGCAGTTCCTCCGCGAATTGCTCGCCCCACTCGGTCGATCCCGTCAGCCCCACCTCTTCGCCGTCCCAGCTGCACACCACCAGCGTGCGCCGCGGCCGCATACCGTTCTTCAGCAGCTGCCCCAGCCCGCGCGTCATCTCCATCATCGATGCGGTTCCGCTGCTCGGGTCTACACCGCCATACGCCCACGCGTCGCGATGATTCCCCAGCACCACCCACTGATCCGGCAACTCCGCACCGCGAATGCGCGCCTCGACTACGTAATAGGGCTTGATCGAGTTATCCATCTTGATCTTCAAGTGAACCCGCGCTTGGCCTCCGAGGTGATATTCAAGCGGTAACCCGCCCTGCCAATCTTTCGGTGCGGGCGGGCCGCCCAGTTTCTCCAACAGCGGCTTCGCGTCCTTCCACGAAAGCGGCAGCGCCATGATCTTCGGCAGCGATACTGCTTCACTCATCGGAATTCGCTTAGCACCGGGCACGCTTGCCCAACCCGGCGTCAGTGGATCGCCCGGCACCATGAAGTCATAGGTGATGGCCCCGCGTTGAATGTGGCTCTCCGGTCCCCATGGACCGTCCGGAAAAACTTTGCCCTTTTTGTAGCCGTCCTCGGCCGGATCGCTATAAATCAGGATCGCCGCCGCTCCTTCGCGTTGAGCAGTGAGCGCCTTGAACCCGCGATAGCTATACGGATTCGAATAACGCACAAGCACGATTTTGCCCTTCACATCGATTCCATTCTTACGGAGCAGGTCGTAATCCTCAGGATTGCCGCTGTGCGCATATACGACGGGCGCTGTGACCTCGCCTGATATCGACATCCCGCTCCAAGCCGGGCTCACCTGCGGATTTTTCGTGTCCGGATCTGCGTCGTACCCCTCCTCGCGCAAAGATGCCCGATAATGCACAGGTGCCACCATTTCAAGAAACGTGCTCTTCGGATCGGTGGCGTACACGTCATAGCGCCGCACCACGACGTCCTCGAGTCCTTGCTTGCGCCACTCCTCTAGGATGTAGTTCGCCAGTTGGTTATTGCGCTTCGATCCCGCGACGTGCGGCTCGGCGGTAAAGATGCGATGCTGCCGCTTCTCCTCATCCGCATTCGGAATGAATTTGAACTGCTGTTCGATGGCTATCTCGCGCGCCACCGAGGCGGCTGTAAAGCCCGAGATCGATTCCTGTGCCCAAGTTTTCAGAGGATTGAGTTGAAAAGAGAACACAAGACACACGGCAAGTAACAAACGGCTCTTTGGGGTCATCGAGCAGGTCCTGGCGGATTGAGATTCTGAAGCGGACGATTATATCAAGTGGTTCGCCACTGTCAGGTCGCTTCTCACCCTTCAAGGTCTCTCAACAGGATGGTCAAATTGCCGCGGCAAGCTCATGCCCTCTACTTGCTCCGAAAATTTCTTTCAGCCCACATCACGGCGTTAGTTTCGAAGCTGACCTTGTAACCGATGATCTGCGCCCCACCTCAAAATACGCGACCACGCCAGTTCACCTAGCAGTGCCTTGCAAGACGAGCGCCTCAATGAGCAGATGGAGATTGTGCTTTGACATTTCCTGTGCGCAACCTATTTATTACGTGTCTCTCTGCCATTTTCCGCTCGCGCGCCCACCCATCCCTGATTGCGTCCGACCAAGGTGAGTGACTGGTAGAAAACCGGACCGCGGAGAGCCGCTGCGGGACGGTCATGTATAAAGATTCGAGAGCGATTCCGTGGGTCTCACCGTCCCGCCAGCGCCGGAGCAAGTTCATCACTTGCGGCATTCTCCTTTTAGTAAGCGGGGCACAGGCGAATGAGGTCAGCAATCCGCACGTCACCTCGCTCGGCACAGCCGGGAAAGCATACTTAACGCCATGCAGCAGGAATTCTTCGAGGGCCTGAGAGATTCGGTTTCTTCCATCTCGGATCATGCAAGAGCCGAGCTTGCTGAAGACGCTTAATAGCAGCATGTATCTCGGAGGCTCATGTTGAGATCTGCCGCGATGATGAACATCGGCGGCGCTTCCCTTGATAGCTGCAGAGTTTCGGCACGAGCACTACGTCTTGAAGCTTCTTTCGTAGTCACTTGAATAATTTAAAGACTTGCGGCCGATACGCCGTGTTTCCGATCACGTGTAGATAATTCGAGCGATACTCATCTGATGGCTCTGAAATATGTACGCGGGGCCAATCTTTTTCTTGTAGACGACACCACCCTGCACGACGAAAACGACCCGGCACACGGCTGCGATATCCGTCACCCGATCATCATCAAGCGCAATGATGTCGGCTTCGAGTTCAGGCGCTAGTAGGCCGATCTGGTCAGCCATTTTTATCGCTTCCGCAGCAAATGAGTTTGCTGAAACCAGCGCCTCCATGGGTGCGATGTCCCCCCCGGGCACGCGGTTCATCAAATCTTCGACGTTGTGGGCATGCATGCCGGCAAGCGCATCCCTACCGCAAACCATCTCCAGGCCAGAAATCCTGCGTACGCGCCGAATGACTTCGTGGGTGATGAGCATTGATAGGAACGGGGCGACGCATGCCCGCCGAGGTTGAGCAGATGGTGAGCGAATTTGCCGACGAAGAGTCGGACCAAGTTTCCAGAAGTCGCGTGAAAGTGGGGATGCGAATAAACTACACACTGCTTGCTGAACAAATAAGGTGAGATTATGCCTCACACGGGTAACAGTATTGCGGCAGATCCTTCCGCCGAATCAGAGCGCAATCAGGCCGAGCGGCGGGAAATCGAAAAGCTTTGCGGGGGAACACCCGACGCATTGAGCATCTTGAGCGGGAGTGTCGTCAAAAGGGGGTTGCGAGAAGGTAGCGCACGATATTCAAGCGGTTCCTATGAGGAGCTCGATGTCGCAGGTCTGTTGAATGGAGGAAAAGCCCGAGTGATCGCTGCGGTGGAAATCGCACGCTTCTATCCAAATATGGCGATCATCGCCAATGGCAACACGTACGAAAACTGTCCCCCCGACGCCGAAATCATGAAGCAGGAACTAAAGCGTTACGGAGCCCCACCCGATCACGTCCTCCTTCAGCTAAGATCGTATTCCACCTTTACGGAGTTCGTGGAACTGGTTAAGTTCGCGGCCGAGCATAAATGGCGTCGCATCGTGATCATCACCAACGAATTCCAAATACCGCGGGCGCAGCAGCTTTTGAGGCAAATCGATACCCTTCAGGACCCTTATGGGGTGTCCCAAGATCCCGACTTCCGCGCCGCGCTTCCCGCGTTCCGTGAGCTTGCGCCGGTAGTCGGGTTCGTTTCGGCGGAAGCGGTACTTCCACTCCGCAACCCGTGCTATCAAAAGATCGTGGATCAGGCCAAGGCAAGCCGGGAATGGCAGAAGCGCGCCGCAAAAGAGGCGCAGGGATTGAAGCAGCTTGAGGAAGGTACGTATTGGAACGGCGTGGAGCCCAAGAAAAAAGAACCCTTCCGCCTTTGACCGCCTTTACCTTCGCTTTCGCGTTGAGAACATGCAAAGGCCAGGTAGGCGAGCTCGCATAATCAGGCCTCGGCTCCGAAGGCCATTCGAGCAGGTTCTGGAACAGGTTCCGAACCTGTGGGCTTCATCTGCCGGTGTGCCTGAGCGCTTGTATTGTTGGAATCACCCATGCTCAGGAACAACAACACCGTGCAGCATAGCCGAATGATTCGAACAGAACTGACCAACTGGCTGAGTTTGCCTGTGAGTGCTCCTGTCCGAGAAGTGATTTCGTCGTACCACGGAACCGTAAGCGCTGTTCGACTGTCGTCGAGTTTTGCATTCGAGATTTGCAGCGACACCCATCCCTGCGCCTCGACCCAAGACTCGGTTTGATGAGCGGCTAGGTGATGTTTCGTACTTTCGCCTGAAATTGGCGAAGGCCAGCCGGTGGCACTACTTGTCCAGTTTGGCGATCTCCCGGGCAAATAGAGGATTGGCGGGAAACTGGTGGCGCAGGGTATCCAGCTCTGCCAGGGCGCGGGTCTTATCCTTGTCGCGAACGTAGGCGATGGCCAGCAGGATGCGGGCGAAAGGCGCCAGCAATGCTCCGCGCTCCGCGGTCAGCTGCAGTTCATTGATGCCTCCCTGCTTATCGGGATTCGCTCCGCCCAAGCGGGCAATCCAGCGCAGTGGCGCTGACAAGCTTCCGGTAAGATACCGGCTCACACCGCCAGCCAAGTGCGCGTCATAACAATCGTGGTGAACCGCAAGAAGTTGGGATCCGTAAACGCCGGCCTGCTTGGCGTAGTGCAACGAAGCCAAGTTGTGTTTTTCGATCAGTGCAAGGTAATCGGCGCGCAGGCCGGAGGCTAGCGTCAGGGCAAAAAGAGCATCGTGATCCGTGGAATTTTTGGCCAGTCGTTCGTGGGCCAACTTTTCAGTTTGTGTCAAGGCTAGATTGAAACGATCTCGCACTGCTGGATCAGCCGTGAGCTTCTTGCGCGCGGCAAAGACGGAGTCGTTCTCGTAAAATTGCGTTTCCAGCACGCCTAACCGCTGAAACTCCGAGAAAAGCATGCCCGCGGCCTCCGACACAGGCCCCATGGGGTTGTCCCGGTGCTGTTGTTCAAATGCCGAAAACTCGCCTTCCGCTTGGGAGAAATTGAGGTTGTACATCAGCCGGAAACCATTCTCGATTTCTGGGGAAGGTTCATTGCTCGCCGCACCAGGCAGGATCAGCAAAACGGGCATAAGAACCGTTAAGATCATCCGGGCAGCGTCTGAGATCCTTGCACCAAACAATATGTATCTCCCATCTAAGACTGTGAATTTAAGACCGTGGAGTGCTCCACAAAACCGCTGTTTACAGGATAGATGCACAAAAGGCAATCCTAAAAAGAAGCTTTGTCAACTGTTTGTAAATTTTGGGTTTGTAAATTTTGCACTGTCTGGCGAGTTTT
>JBPYDQ010000252.1:0-2781 GCA_051986135.1 Terriglobales bacterium
CCCTTAACTCCACAGCAGCCTTGGAAATCATCGACACGAATGCTCCATTTGCGGGCCCAAAGGTTAAATTGATCAGGCGGCCACTTCCCCTCTTGGCCGTGAAATTCAAAATCGCTGCTGAATCAGCGGTGACACCGCGCAACCAGCATTTCCACCCGACGCCGTCTCAGCAAGAATGCACCGAACTCCCCAAACGCTCAGGTCGAGACAAACATTCATTACGCGAAGTGCCCGAAGAATCGCTATCCTGAAGGCGACTTTCGGTTCCTCGATATGCCGGGTCCACCATGGAGCTAAATCAGGGGGGCGGTCCTGATTCGCTTCCGCTCGATCCGCCTGCATTGCGCCCTAATCCTCTTTATTAGGCTTATTTATTAGGCTTATTAAGCCCTGCCTAGCCAGCTCAGCCCAGCAATTCAGCTGTAAATTATTGGGGCTTCACCGGGCAGCTCACGCGGTTAAGCTTTGGCCCTCGCTGCTACGCTCCACACCGAACTCTATGCCGACCAGATCACCTGGCATCCTGTCCTGCTACGACCGTCCCTCCCTTCATCGCCAACTCCTAACTGAGCGCACCAGACGAACAAGGCGATCATACCTGGGCCATTTTCTGCTGCTCTTGCAGCATTCGACGGTAATGTGATGCCACCCGACATAGTCATTGAGCATGCCCGACGACACATCTTTGTGCCATGCTGTTCGACAGCTTGCGTTGAGGCGGGTTGGACCGCGAGCAACGAAGCGCAGCTTTCATGCATCCTTGAAACACTGTCACATGCATAAAGAACGAGGAGGACTCAATGCCGGACGCATGCCGTATTCACAAAGAACACTCGCACAAGCACGGTCCCAAATGCGGGCACACCGCAGTCAAGCATGAAGGACATACGGATTACCTTCATGATGGCCACCTGCATCACCCTCATGAGAGTCATGTTGATGAGCATGTGATCGCAATCGACGCGAAGCATCCGATGTCAGTCCAGACCCACCACGATTGCGGAGGCCACACCAACGGGCACAAGCACGCCCCGGGATGTGGGCATGAAGCGGTTCCGCATGGCGACCACACCGACTATCTGGTCAACGGGCATCTTCACCATCCAGAAGGCGGAAAATGTCGCAACCACGGATCGATAGAATTTATAGAAGTTCAGGCCGATTGACCCAACCGCGCTGGCGTCCTCAAAAGGCAATCCCCGCCATATTTCAAAGTTGCCGAACGAAGTCGCCGGGGGCTTGATGGAAGCCCGACTTCCCCGCTGCGCGGCCCGGCGCGCAAACCTTAATCCAGATTTTGCCGCAATATTGCCTACGCCGTCAGACAGGCAATTGCCCGGGCCCTCCACTTGCGCCCTTTCTGTGGTCGAGCTTGTGTTTTTCCCGCCATTGCAACGCAACGTGCTTTTTGATGCCCGGGACGGTCTACGCCTCTCGGGCGAAAGGAGTAAATGTCAGGCTTGGAAGACGGTCCGGGCCATTTCTGGGCGGCGGCTTAACCCAGCCATGGCTCTGGCGGTCTGGCCATGTTGAGGGTGTAATCCCCAAGTCGCTTGATGCTGTTTGCCGACACCTTCGACCAGATCGTCGCTCATGTAAGAGCCCTCCCATCAACGTGGTTAAGCCGGAGGTTGGTGCGAGTTCCGCTTTGCGGAAACGATGCGGTAGATCATCCCTCAGGAGGTACTCGGACCGGGCTGCAGGTTTGACCTAGCGCCGGTTTCTTATGCCTTGCCGCTGCAGTTCTTCGAACGTGCACGGCCTTCTGTTCTTGAGGTGAGCCAAACCCGCTGGGGTCACGCGGATGACGGCATGGTGACTTGTGGAATCCATCGCCACCAGACCTCGATCGTTAGCCTCCTCCCACACCGGAAGTCTCGGGCAGGATGTGCGCCACGCGTCCATGGTCTCGTGATACGTGCGCTCCTTTCTTTCCACCCAGTCCAGTAGGTCAAGGATCAGA
This sequence comes from Terriglobales bacterium, assembly GCA_051986135.1. GTDB lineage: Bacteria > Acidobacteriota > Terriglobia > Terriglobales > Acidobacteriaceae > Gp1-AA122. The sequence continues at coordinate 1,964 of JBPYDQ010000252.1, forward strand.
TTTTCAACCGTGTCGGACAATCGTCCTCTGCGCTTCAAACGCTATCATCGCATTTTAACCACCGGCTTTGGTTTCACAAATTGAGTTCGGTCCCTCAGGCGCGGCGCGCCATCATGGCGTTCCACCCCGCCGAGCATTATCAGACTACTCGTGTGATACTGCTTCGGGACGCGTGAGTTCTGCACGCGATATTTCCAATTCTCTGAGGTCTCGGCCGCGCGTTTCGTGGCCGAAGATTACCACCAGCAACAGTGACCCCATAGTCGGAATCGCAATAGCTCCGGCGGCCCGGGCGAATGCCGGCACCAGCGCTATTAACGCCAAGCCCTGAGCCATGACACCGCCGACCTTGCTGCAACCCGCAACCCAGCCAGTTGCGCGTCCGCGCAAACGCACGGGAAAACTCTCCGACGTATAGGGCAACAGAATGGAGATAACTGCGCCAGCGCCAATCACCAAAAGTGACACAGACACTAGCGGATTCGAGATCATGGAGGGTACGCGACTGTTTCCTAGCAGGGTCGCGAGCAATCCCAGTATCGTGATCCCAATCGCCAGGACCAGCACTCGCTTGGTGCTCCACACGGTATAAAGGTACGTCGTTAGAGCGATGGTTGGAATCGAAATCAGTGTAGAGCGCGCAATAAGAGCGCTGGCAAGGCTCATGCTGCGACCTGTGGCCACCAAGCTGCCCGGCAGCCACAGTAACACACCGAAATTCACAAGACCCCAGGCCAAAGCAGCGAGAGTCAGCGCCACGGCCAACCCAAGCAGCGGACGCAGACTCGACCGTGAACTCGACTCCTCGTTGCTGGTGG
>JBPYDQ010000253.1:0-4166 GCA_051986135.1 Terriglobales bacterium
CTGCATGTGCTTGACGCGAAAGGCAAGAAAAGTCACATCTTCAGCGAAAGGCCCAGTCGCTAAACGAAAAACTGGGTCAGTCCATCGCACTCGTCTCGTCTGGCAAGCGCTAATCCCGCATTGAATTCCAGAGTCACTCCGAGGGAGATCTCGGTGTTTTTTTTCGGTTCCTGACTCTTGTGCAGTCCTGTGCTGACCACAGGAGACTTCCCGCCCAGAGATTCTGGCTCACTCCGCTTTCGAGCGGTTTAACGTGGCGAGAACAGAGTTGGGCAGGACTGCATCATCGGGCTCGGGGCCGTTCCGTTTTAATCGGAAGATCCCTCACGTACAATAGTTTGCTGTCTTTCGCCCCATTCCCGTGGTATGTGAACGAAGACGATTTGCAAATCTCGCATCTCCCAACATGCTTGCATAGATCGTTGTACGACGTCGTATACTCCGCCTGGAGGCGCAGCAGTTCTGCGCCACTTTCCTCGTTGCGCGATCGCGCTTCGCAAATCTCCCGGCGCCGTGACGCCCATACTTCAAACGTCGCCATGCATCTTTGCAGCAGCGATTCGTATGGGCTGCACACCACTGCCTTAAGCGAAAGTTTGCTTTCCACTTCCCCACTCCCCAGCCTGCTCTAGCGGCACGCCACGTGCCAATCTACCTAAGCCCTTTTCTCTAGCTGTTTTACTAGGCTTACTACGTAATTCTCGCCCTGTTCCAATATGCAAAAACGATTCAGTTTCGTTTCCCCTCCGGTAATTTTTGCTTGGGGTGGGCCGGGTATTCGCAAACAGCCCCAAACTTCTGCTCTAACCACCGTAGGGTTGCCAGGATTGGACGAGGACGCACGCACGGTGATCATGGTGGCAAGGGTTGAGGATTGCTGACCGTCGCAAAACCTCCACGTTGCGCCTACTAGTTCAAGTTACCCGTCCCCCGTTAATCGGGACCGCCTATACGGTTCCGTTTTCGAAGAACAAGCTTACCCTGTCGCCGAAGTAGATTTTTCTGCCTCTTCAAAAGGCAGGCTCACAGTCCACCGTGCAAACGTCCGAATGCGCGGGCAAGCATTAGCGACATAAGTAGGATGCCCGCCCCGAGGACGAGCACGTGTTGGCTTTTGCGAAGACTAAAGCTGCCGACACGACAGACGAGCAGGTAACCGACGACCGCGTTGAACAGGCCCCATAGGACATTGACCGTCGAGGAGGACAAACCCACTCCCGGTGGCGATGCGAAGGGACTCTGGAAAGCATGGCCTGAAATCCCATTGCCGAGGTGGGGCAGGGCGTTTGCGAGGAATGCGCCCCCGAAGAAGTACGCTACATAGTGGTACCAGCGCATTGTTTCTCCCTTCTGGTTGCCAGGCCGATGGTAGCAGGTCGCAGGAGTTCCCCCAATCGCAGATCAGGGCTCATTGCGCATAGGTGGGCGTGTAGACTGGTGCGGATGGAGTGCTGACTAGATGAATTCGCAGCAGTTGTATTCGATTTTACGAGAGCATTTGGCTCCAGCGTTGGTAGCGAACGGCTTCAGAAGAACAAAGGCGATGTAACTTACCGCGAACCTCATTTCCCAGGACCTAGTGTTTAGTTTGTCGCCAAATCACTTCGATTCGAGAAGGCCAGACTCGGCCAGACTCGTTGACTACCAGATGCCGCATCTTTAAGATGAAGCGACCCAAATGCCGGATATCTTCGAATGATCGACCAGATTCTCTTGCATTGCCGCATTCTGGAGAAACTTGCCCGCCTGGACGACCACTTAACCAGCTTCCAGCATTTCCTCATGAAGACTGAAACCGCGGCTTTCGTGCTGCGCCAAGGCCGTGATTGACTCTCCAAAAGCTGATGACGCATCCGCTGGTAAACCAAGCCTCGCGCGTCAACTTGGGCTCTTCGACGCCACCATGCTAGTCATGGGTGGTATCGTCGGCTCAGGCATATTCATCAATCCCTACGTGGTAGCACAGCAGGTGCATACACCAGCATTGATCCTGGCAGCTTGGATTTTTGGTGGGGTTGTTGGCGTGGGCGGCGCCTTCATTTGGGCTGAACTGGCGGCCACCTTGCCTGAAGTGGGCGGTCAGTACGCTTACCTCCGTGAGGCTTATCACCCAGCGGTCGCATTTCTATACGGATGGGTGTTGTTGCTCGTCATCCAGACCGGAGGCATGGCGGCTGTATCGATCACCTTCGCCCGGTACTTTGTCGATCTCACCGGTTTGCGGACGCGTGATTGGGTCATTGCGACAGCAGCACTCGCTGTTCTAACGCTTATCAACTGTTTCGGTGTTAAAACGGGCGGACGCACCCAGAGCGCGCTCATGGTGATGAAAATCGTCACAATATCCGCCCTGGTAATCGCCGGGCTAGCCTTGACCGCAGGGCACGTGAACAGGATCACAGTAGTTGAGCGGGAATGGTCTCTGACGTCGTTTGGCGCAGCTATGGTGCCGGTGCTATTCGCATACGGAGGATGGCAGACAGCGAACTTCCTTGCGGGGGAAGTGAAGGAACCGGAGAAAAACCTGCCACGAGGACTACTACTCGGAGTTCTTGGCGTGGTGGTTCTGTACATCGGTGTGAACTGGGTGTGCCTGCGTTCGCTCGGGCCGCAGGCGCTGGCCGCAACAACCACCCCCGCCAGCGCGGTGATGCGGATGGCACTAGGCCAGCGAGGTGCGATGTTCATTGCGGCCGCAATCGCCATCTCAACTCTGGGGTTTCTAAGCCAGTCGATCTTGACTGCACCTCGCGTGTACTTTGCAATGGCCGAGGACGGCCTTTTCTTCCGCGCGATTGCATGGCTCGATCCGCGTACGCGCGTGCCCGTCGTCGCCATCGTCCTGCAGAGTGCATGGACGATTGTAATCGCGCTTTCGGGCCGCTATGAGCAGATTCTAAATTACGTCATCTCGATGGATTTTCTATTCTTCGGGCTGACCGCGACTACCCTCTTCGTGTTCCGCCGGCGGGCCGCGCGTGGCGAAATGTACGCCAGTCAAGCTTATCGTATGCCAGGGCACCCAGTGAGCACGGCGCTGTTCGCCGCGATATGCTGGTGGATCGTTGCGAATACACTGTACCGCTATCCTCAGAACAGCCTCATCGGTTTTGTTCTGCTGCTGGCGGGTATCCCCGTGTATTGGTTCTGGAGCCGGCGACCGTCTTTGCGATCGGTTGATTCGTAATCCGATTCTCTGCAATCAGGAGACCAGGAAATGGATTGTTTGCGGTTGGACGCAGTATCGCGCTATATGGCCTGGGCCAAGCTGCACTCGCATGCGCGCTTCAATCTGGCGGTAAGTGGCGTTTTAGACTATCCGCTGGCTGAACTGCCGGTGGACATCAAGGATCTTGAGATTGGCGGAACTGGGCCTTACGGTTATCAACCGCTGATGGATCGGTTGGCCGCGAAGGCGGGCGTACCTAAGGAATGCATTGTCTACACCCTGGGCGCATCGATGGCCAACTTTGTGGCGCTCACGGCACTGGTCCACCGGGGTGACGAAGTGCTGATCGAGCGGCCGACCTATGATCCGCTGCTAACTATTCTCGATCACGTTGGCGCCAAGGTACGTCGCTTCGAACGTCTCGCAGAAAAGGGTTTCAAGCTAGGGCTGGAAGAACTCGAGCGTGAACTCGCTCCCGAAACGCGTCTTGTGATTCTTTGCAACCTCCACAACCCAACCAGTGCCCTGACCGACGAAGATACTTTGCGGCAGGTCGGTGCGATAGCAGCCAAGGTTGGGGCGCGCATTCTGGTGGATGAAGTCTATCTTGAGACCATGTTCGATCAATCGTGGCATTCTGCATTTCATCTTGGGCCGAATTTCGTTGTTACGAGCAGTTTGACCAAGGCGTATGGCTTGAGCGGCATCCGTTGTGGATGGATTCTCGCGGAGCCAGGACTCGTACAGCGCATGTGGCAGGTCGTTGATTTCACATACGGAAGCCCAGTACATCCAGCCGAGCTGCTTTCAGTGATTGCCCTCGACAATCTCGATCAGGTGCGCGATCGGGCCCGCGCGCTGCTGGAAACGAATCGTATGCTGGTTAACGAATTCCTGGCTAGACATCCGGACCTCGATTGTGAACCGAGTCGTTTCGGCACCACGGTGTTTCCACGGCTCAGAGAGGGTCATACCCCAGCATTTGTGAATATCCTGC
>JBPYDQ010000254.1:0-5727 GCA_051986135.1 Terriglobales bacterium
GTCCTGAAAGCATGAGAACAGCATCATCGCAGTAGAAATCGATGAGTCGGTCGAGTTGGCCCCCGTTGTACGCCGAGACCCACTGCTGATTGATCCTCTCCACTATTGATTTTGCGTCATCGGCAGCTAACACGTTTGTAGCCAACGCCTGGCCGGCCCTCCCATCCGCACGCTCCTCGTGCTGAGACCATCTCCCCAGCTGAGCAGCGAACAGCTTTTGCATTTCGGGACTTGACGAGATTTTCTGCTGAGGCTCTTGCGCTGCGGCGACTTGACGGCGTCCGCCGCACATGAGCCACGCTGCAAGAATGCTCGCCACCGTCAAGGTTGCTACCGCAAACCGTCTCAGGTGCTTTGGCATGTTTTCTACCCTCCGTTGTTCCCGGCGAGATGCTGACGACGCTTCTGCCGAGGATTTACATTAGGCTGAGAGACAAGCTTCTTTTTTGGGAACTGCAATCGCGGATCAAGCTACGCGGCCTACGTCGACCTTGCGTATATCGTCGATGCCAAAGCGCAGCATCGCGAGGCGTTCCAGGCCATAGCCGACGCCAACAGCGATGTGGCGCGCCGGATCACCGCCAAGGTGGCGAATAATCCGGTCTGTAAAGATGCCCCAGGCGAGCACCTCAGACCACCGACCATCATCATCTGCCTCAAGCTCCCACGCTTGGGTGCACATGGGAAATCGCGTCGGAACAATCTTCACCGCTCTTCCCGGAAGGAGTAGATCGATCGACTGAAGCACCTTGCCGGTCAAATGCCAGGGATCAAGCTGCTGCCGGTCGGAGAACCACAGAGCTTCGGCCTGGTGGAAAGCCTCCAAATGCCCGGCATCGATTTGCCAGGCCCGATAGACCTTGCCAGCAGCCCAAATCCGCAGGGGTTGGCCTTGGAAACGAACCCTCATTAGCAACGGATGCGTAAGGTCGTAGCGCAGGATTCGATTATCGTCAACGCGCTGCAACTCCATGGGATCGACATGAGGGGCGTCACCGCCAAACGCCTCACGAACTTGTGAAAGATCGAGAATGTCCGGCAGGTCCAGCTCAGCGAAATCTGTGTGAATACTGCGGAGTAATTCCAGTATTCTGCCTACGGGATTCTCTGGGATATCCGTAAGCTTGGGACGTGTTAACAGCTCTACGACCTTGGTCGGCAAATCAGTCCTCCAGTCCTCCGGACGAACGTCACGCTGTTCTGCCATTTCCATCTCCTTTCGTAACTTGTCGCGTATACGTTGCAGACGCTTCCTCATGACGGCCTCGTCTACTCCTGCGTCTTTAGCCAGCCGAGCAGTACTCCAGTGCCCGTGATACCGCCGGTCACACAGCCGGCGTTCCGGACGGGTCAACGTCAGTAGCGCCCTGGCCAGCCGCTGACGCTGTGTCTCGGACCAAGTTGTCTCCACTTCATCCAACACGGGTGCAACGGGGACATCCTCCAGCCGTAGCAGAGTGGCCCGCCGACCCTTACGCATGTTCGAAGCGACGGTTATCACAATGCGGCGAAGCCACGTAAGGAACGCCCTGGGTTCCTTCAGGTCTGCGAGCCGCCGGAACGCCCGGAGGTATGCCTCCTGGGCCGCGTCTTGAGCCAAATCCGGATCGCGGAGAATGCCAAGTGCAACTGCATAGATCATGACCTGCGTGGCCTGTACCAGCCGGCCGAAAGCGTCAAGGTCTCCTGACCTCGCCCGAGCCACCAGATCGCTGAGTTGCTCCATTCCTACGGTCATCACATTCAATTAAAAGACAGTCGCGCTATCAAAGTGTGACGTGTTTACGCGGAATTTGCACATGGCGCCCTTGTCGACAAACCGTTGATGCGCTGAGGTGATGTTCCAATCGCTTCCGAATCACGGGCAGCCTGTACGTTGAGAATTCGACTCCAGCAGGAGTCTCAACTTCAGAGTGCCCGACAACCCCATCCAGAACCTGCATTTGGGCGCCAGCCTGCGCCTTGACGAGGGTCTCGCTGCCCTGGTCGCAAGCCGCTCGCCCACAGCTATTGCACGAGTGCCAGTTCGCGCCCTTTCGCAGGTTGGTATTCGACAATGTGTCCGGCCACGGCACTGGCCGCGACAGTCAAAGGACTTGCGAGGTACACCTGGCCAGGACCGCTGCGTCCCGGAAAATTTCTGTTCTGCGCGCTGATAACGACCTGGTCCGGCCGAGTAGATACACCTGGTCCAGCGTTGATGCAGGCTCCGCAACTCGGCTCGATCATCATCGCCCCCACCTTCCGAAAGATTTCTAAGTAACCTTTGCGGTCGCAGTGTTCGCGGGTCTGCTGGGATCCAAACTGAATGTAAAACTTCACGGAATCGGCTACGCGCTTGCCCTGCGCCAGGGCTTCAGCTAGCACGCGCGCGTACATATCCATGTCTTCGTTTTTCCCCGCAGTGCACGTTCCGGCATAGGCGATATCGATCGCGACGGGTTCGCCGAGTTCGAAGATGTATTTTCCGTTGCCCGGGTCACCCGGAGTAGCCACCATAGGCCTGATCTCCTCAGCATCGAGCTCAATCACTTCGGCGTATTGCGCGCGAGGATCGCTTTCAAGACCGGCAATGAGTCTCTCCACCTCAGCTCGCTTCATGCCGCGGCGCTCGACAAGAAAGTCAACCACTTTGGCGTCGGGCGCCACAATCCCCGTAAACCCGCCGATCTCGGCCGCCATGTTTGTCATCGTAGCGCGCTCGTCAACACTCAGTTCCTCGATCGCATCGCCCGCGTATTCAATCACTTTTGCGAGGGCCCTGCCGCTGCGCACGTAATCGAGCGCCAGAATCTTCAGTATGAAATCCTTAGCGGTAACATTCAGATGCCGCTTGCCGCGCACGACAATTTTCACCGATTCAGGCACCTTGACCCGCACGTCCTTGGTGATCCACGCGTTGAACACATCCGTAGTGCCGATCCCGAATGCAATGCATCCGATCGCTCCCACGTGGGGCGTATGGGAATCGGAGCCAACGTTCACTTGTCCCGGCAGGGCATACGTTTCCAGCATCACCGAGTGGCAGATGCCCTCCGATCCTTTCCTGTCTTTGAGCTCCCCATGGAGCTGGATACCCTGGGCTTTTGCGAACTCCTGCTGCTTGAACTTAAGCTGGGTGGCCAAGTCGAGCAGGCCCATTTTGCGCTTCTCTTCGGACAACACCTCATCGAGAAATGTTAGATGATCGCGGAAAAACTTGATGGAGCTGGGATCCACTACAGGCACATCCTTGCCGACAACTCGCTCATAAAAAATCGACGCCATCGGGGTGACGTATTCATGGCTGAAGCGCAAATCGGCCCGCGCGAAGCCTGTGTCACCGGGCTTAACGTAGGGCACGCCAACCGTCCCGTCCGCATTGACCATGTGGAGCGCAAAAATCTTTTCCGACAGCGTCATGGGACGGCGCTGGGTCTCAAACGGCGGCAGGAAAACCTTTTTTTGGAGTCGTGCAACATTGAACTCGAACAGGCCGTGGTGTTCGATCAACTGCTTCGTAATCAGGTCTTCTCCTTCCGTGAACTGAGAAAGGGCGATGGGTTCTGCTCTCTGAAGCTTGCCGATCAACGAAAAATTCGTCGAGGTGAGTACACCCAGGTTCTGACAGTTTTGCTTATAGATGCGCTCTATGCTCTCAGCGATGACTAGTTGAATCCCCGCAGAACGTTCTGCATAGGGCGACTGTTCCCGGCTTGACCCCTTGCCGCGCCGCTTCCCGCTGACTGCGGCCACGAATCCACCGACCTTAACATCGCCGCGCCGGATGGGCGTTTCGCCGGCGCACCTCAGCCCCGTGTAGGGAAACTCGCCCAGCGTCTCGTCGTAATAGAAGCAGATGTGCACCGGAGTGATTTCATCGGTCGAGATGTCGTCGCGCAACTTTGGATTGTTGGCGGGATTCTTTGTGTCCCAAGGCACATCCCAGCCGGCAATTTGGCGTCGGATGAGCTCAGGATCTTCCGTCAGGAAAAGAATGCGTCCCTTCAGCTGCACAAATGAAGGGCGCTTCTCGACGTTTCGACTGGCAAGCGATGCAACCATTGTCGCCTCCCTACGACTGCTGGAACGAATCATAGTCTCGCAGACGTCTTGCACAATAGGGGGATGCTGAATAACATTTATATACTTTTGGAGATAACGCTTTGAAGCGGGATTTCGACCTCAATCTTCTGCCCATCGCCGTGGCACTATATGAAGAGCGCAGCGTGACGCTTGCAGCGAGGAAACTGGGCATCAGCCAGCCTGCGCTTAGTGAGCTCTTGGGAAAATTGCGCAAGATGGTTGACGATGAACTCTTTATTAAAACTGGCTACGGCATGGTCCCGACCCCCCGAGCGCACGCTCTCGTGGCTGTTGCAAGCGATTCGCTAACTCGCCTGAAACAAGAGCTGCTCACAGGAAAAACCTTCAATCCGGCGGCCAGCAAAACTACCTTCACCTTCGCGTTAACCGAAGTGCAAGAATTGGTCTTTTTCCCGAAACTCATAAGGGCTCTGAAACGCCTCGCGCCACATACCCACAGCCGCTCCATTAACCCGCCAGCCCATGAAGTGCTCCGCGGACTGGAAAATGGGGAAATTGATCTGGCGATCGGCTTGTTCCCCGAACTTGAAAAGCATCGTTTTTTTAAGCAGAGACTTCTCGTTTATGGCCCCGTATGTCTGATGCGCGCCGACCATCCCTTCAGGAAGGATTCCCTTTCTCTCAAGGAGTATCTCGGACTCGGACATGTGGAGGTAGATCCTGGGCCGCGCACGGGTCCCTTTTGGAAGCAGATGTTTCGACAAGAAAAAATGAGCCGCCGGATCGTGGTGACCATCACGCGTTATGCTTGTCTGCCGAGTATCCTTCAAGAATCTGATTTAGTCGCAACAGTCAGCAGTCCAGCCGGGATTTATTTCTCCAAGGAATATAAGAACTTGAGGTATGTAAGCGCGCCCTTCCGGGCGGCAAAGATTCTGATTCACCAGCACTGGCACGCTAAGTATCAGCACGATCCGCGGAGTCGATGGATTCGCAAAGTAGTGGTGGATCTGTATCAGAAAGAGGGCTCCCTGCATGGCCCAGGTATCAAGCGATAGCACGTGCTTAGGCAGCCGCAAGGCCGCCTGGCCACTCGGGAGTGTGTGCTCGTCTCCATCGCGATGCGACTCCGCAGCATCCTACCGAATAGTTGCTTCATGGCCAGCGAGGTCGTCGGCAGCTTATCCTCCAGAAGGATGTCGCCCGGAGCATTCAGAACACAGTAATTGCTCGGGCGATCCCCCAGGTCCAAACCGATCGTGACCTGCGGCCCCTTGAAATTGTCACTTCCACTCGCTTGCATGGTGCTAATCTCTTGCATCGCCGGTCTCCTTTTCTTTGTGCTTCAAGCACGTCGAACATTTGGAGCGTATCGCATCCCGCGAGAGACCGGCCTTCTCATCCCATCTCCCTAACGCCGCAGTGACGACCAATCGCCTGGCGTCGGTTCATAAACCCTTGGCGACTAATCGTTACCTATCTGCATTGGGAAGGGCTGTCGAAGCTCACCTTCGGCACGATCTTGCGCGGGCCGGGGGACGCAGGATCACTTCGGGATGGCCGACAACTCGCTAACTGATCGAATCGATTCCGGGGTTCTACGCGCTATGACGATTTATCGACAGGTGATCGGTTTGGGCTAAATTCTCCCGGCGCCTGATGTGGCGCGCCGCGATCGCCATTGCTGCTGAAAGAACTGGA
>JBPYDQ010000255.1:0-3196 GCA_051986135.1 Terriglobales bacterium
CCCTGCTTTTCAAATCTAGGGATGGCGCTCTGCAGCTGGACCAGCTGGCCCTTGCAAAACGGTCACCAATCGGCGGAACGGAAAAAAAGAAGAACGGTTCCGTTAGCACCTCTGAGCGAGTCGAGAGTTTGTGGCCGCCCGAACTGGTCTTGGGCTGAAAAGGCGGGTGCTTTCTGACCGACGGCAAGTCCGATCGACATGGATTCGAGGTTGGCGACGCGAATGGTGTCTTCCTCGAGCGTTCCACGGACCGTTACCGTGTCTCCGAGGTGTCCGGCAGCAAGTTCCTGGGGGGCAAGGTTGTACATCACCCTGTTTGTATCGTCATAGAGAGCGAAATTCGCCCCCGGAGCATACTTGAAGCACTCGGGCGATTCGGCAAAAGCCTCATCGGCATTGCAACTGCTGTAAACGATTACGCCGGACCAAGAGACCGTTTTCTTCGCCTGCCCGGCGGTGAGTACAGCGAACGAGAGGGCCACGCTTATAGAGGGCAGGAAGCAATGTTTCACAGATGACCTCGCAAGCTTGATCTTAACGGGGTTTCTCCATATTTAGACCCGCGGCGGCAGCCAAAGCGGAAGGCCTAGGGTTGGTGAATCTTGAGTCAGCGTAACAATAGCAATGACTCAGTAGCCGAGGCAAGATCGTCGTTTTCGACGTGTCCCGCAGAAGCGAACGTCAAGCCACCAAATGCTTGGGAACTTGAGTCAACTACTGCAGCTTCGCGTACTCTGCTTTGGCTTCTTTCAGGATGGAAATGTCGGAGTCCGCGTCTTTCCACAATGTCAGGAAGTCCTGATACGCGGCCTTCGCTTTGGCAGTGTCGCTCTGCATGGCATAGGCTCGGGCCAGGCCCAAGCGCGCAAGCGGCCCTGTCACGCATGTCCTTACAATCCCAGGGTGTGCAATGATTTTCTGAAATTCAAGGGCGGCAGCGACGCCATCTTTCTCGGCAAGGTAAGCGTGGCCGCGAACGTAAATTGGAAAGAGGCAACCCTCGATCTCCGCTCGGAAGGCTGTCCAGCTCAATTCGTATGGCGCGGCAGCTCTCAACAACTCAATGCTTTGTGCTGGGTTCTTTTTGGAGAGCCACATTTGCGCACGGATGGTAGGCAGAATCACGGACTGCACAAGCGTCCCCTGCGGCGCTTGCTTGGCGAGATCGTCGGCGAGTGGATCAGCTCGCAATGAATCTCCCAGCCATGCGAGGATCAGAGCCTGGTGTGCCTCCGTATCTAAACTCGCCGTTGGTTGGCCCAAAGTTGAAATTACGCCCCGGCGCGCTTCGTCTAGATTGCCGAGAACGATTTCGTCCAGCGCAGCAACCAGGCGCTCCTTCGAGGCCCTTTCTTTTCTTCCCGAGCGCTCTAGGGATTCCACACCTCGCCGGTTCAGTTCGAGCGCTTTCGAAAGGTGTCCGTAATAGGCCTCCCGGGAAGATTGCATCAAAAGAAAAACAGGTGCGGCATCGGGCCTGCTTTCGGCCCAGGTGACCTGGTCGGCCATGCCTCGCTCGTCGCCCGTCAGGAATGCCAGAGTATAAAGAATATAGTGCATCAGCTCAGCGTCCAGCCCGCGATCAGCGCCATCCTGGATCGTTTTTCGGGACTCTGGAAACTGATTGAGCGCCATCTGGAACGCAGCGAGATTAAGATAACTGTTGGCATCATCGCGGCTCAGCTGCAACGCTTCGCGCGCGAGGTCGGCTGCCTGCTCGTACTTTCCCAAGTCCATGTATGCGAGCGCTAGGTTACTTAGTGCAATGTCGTCGCGCGGATAGCTAGCCAGCCACTCGCGGAACACTCGGATGGCATTCTCCAGATCGCCTGTGACTTCAGAGTGGTACTGCGCTTCAATATAGAATTTTTCGCGGTCGCTTGCATGTTCCCGCAGCGAATAAGCTTTGGAAAAAAACTCCTTTTCACGCCTATATTCGCGAAGGTTGTAATACATTGCACCGAGGCTCGCGTAGCCGGTGGCAAAATTCGGGTCCAGCTCGACAGCATGTTGAAAAAAGGGGAGCGCCGCGCTTGTGCCCTTTTCGTGAAGAGTTTTGCGTCCAAGGCTTTCGGCTTTCAACGCTTCTAGCGAAGGCGTAGTCGCCTGCGAGAGCGGAACGTCGAACGTTTGGATGTTCGTTAACGACTCGCCGAGTTCTCCGCGCAGTTTGCTGGCCGCCTGCCCCAGTGCATCGAGAACCTTTTCCTTATTTGCGGCCGTAACTTGTTCCTGCGCCAATGTATCGCCGTTCTGGCAATTCACCGCCTTCAGGCCGATCACGTATTCGCTACCAATGTTCGCGATCGAGCCGCCGATCCAGGCTTTGCTATTTGCGCGGAGGCAAACTTCCCGAGTGACCTCCGGCGTAAGCGGCGCGTTCGGCGCGCGCGTCATGAGTTGAAGCGTTCCGCTAACTTTGTTATCCGATAGCACATTCAGGAACGGTGATTGCCGCAGAGCCGTCATGAGCGCCTGCCTGAGGGTATCGTCAAAGACCGGGTCGCCCGTTGTGTTCGTCAAATCGGCAAGGACGACGGTGTCTTTGTCGGTGAGTTTCTTGGCTTGATGCGAACGGTAGTAAAGCCCGCCCGCAACCAGGGTGCCGACAACCAGAACCGCCGCCGGAACACCTATCTTCCAGAGCTTCTTTCTCGGAGCTGCCACCGCGACCTGCGCTGTGACTTGTTGCGATGCTTGACGCGTCGGGGTTATCGCTGACGCGCTGCGCCCGCTGTCCGTGTCCCGCTTCAGCCGTTGCAGGTCGGTCCGAATGTCCGACGCGTGTTGGTAACGCAGGTTGCGATCCTTCTCCAAAGCTTTGTCGATGATTTCTTCCATTTTCAGGGGAAGGTTTGGGTTTAGGCGAACCGCAGGTATGGGCGCACGGCTCAGGATGGCTTCAAAAATTGTCGCGGTGCTCTCGCCTTGAAAGGGAATTTGCCCTGTGGCCATCTCATACAAAACCGCTCCGTAAGAGAACAGATCCGTGCGGGAGTCCAGCTCCTTGGCTCGTGCTTGTTCCGGCGACATATAGGCAACGGTTCCCAAGGTACTGCCGGGGCTTGTCAGGTGGTCCGGGTCTACTTCCTGAGTAGCGAGTGTTGGCTCGTTGCCCGTTGTGCTCTTTGCTGAGGCGACCTTGGCTAGTCCAAAATCCAAAATCTTGCCATGGCCACCTACGGTAACGAAGATG
>JBPYDQ010000256.1:0-3802 GCA_051986135.1 Terriglobales bacterium
AGCAGCTTCGCGTCGAGGAAGGGATGGAAGTAGAAGGAGGGTAGTCCGTCCCGCACGACTTGCAGGTAGCGGGCATTTTCAATGACTACTCTCGGATCCGGCTTTTCAAGGGGCAGATAGCCCAGATTCTCGGGAACCACATAGCGGCCAAACTCATCGACGACGGGGTATGGGAAATACTGAACGGAAACAAGATTGGGCGTCGGCATAGTTCGTTCATAAAAAAGCTTGAATCGCTGCTGCATGGCACGATAATCGGCCGCCGATGCGGCATAGTGAGGGGTCTCAAAGGCAATCGGGAAAATGTTGTTTGCGAAAAGCTCGGCCAAGCCGGCATCAAGTCTATGGACTACTTCCTCCTCGGAGTCTCCGGCGATGGGCTTGTTTTTGATCCCATCCCAGAACTCGTAATCGTCGCCGGTCGAGCTGTGGTATTGATGACTCCAGCCATGCATCACCGGCGTGCCTCCGCGGCCGATCATGTAATGGATCGCTTCGACTACCTGGGCGCGGTCGGACAATCGCATCTCCACGTTGTTCCAGGGGTTGCGGTAGAGCGGGATGGTGGCAATCTGGAAGGGTATGTGGCGCTTGCTCAACGTATCGGAGGCAGTTCGGAGGTCGCCGGGCTCCGCTTCCGCGCTGACATCTTCGATGCGAACTAGTGCTTGTGATTGACGTGCGTGATCAATTTCAAGGATTTCGTGCAGCAGGTCGCAGAAGACCAGATAACGACTCCCTTCCTGCCCACCTCCGGAAAGGAATTCGGCGAAATACCAGAAGCGACCTCTCTGCAACGCGTAAGGTTTCCGCGCATTGTCGCTCTGGACGGCGGTTGCGCGCACCTCGGCTTGCCCGCCTTCCTCCGGTTCGACAACGCTTAAAGTGAAGTTCTCCTTTGGGAACAACGTATGCTTGTACTCAACACGCCAGGCAGTACGGTTCCCCACGGTGCCCACGTAGCGTAAGCCGAACTGACGCCGCGCTTTGGGATCTGCCAGCAGTTGGTCTATATTCAGCCCAAGCCAGCAGAACGGTTGGTGTGACGACCTTACGTCCTTGAGAAATTCTGCGGGTAACCTTGTTCCTGCATCACTTCCAATGTAAAAAGTGGCGCGGTAGTGAGTAAGCTGATCCGCTCGGTAATCGGCCAATCGAACCAATTCACCGCGGAGTCCGAAGTGCCCCAGCAGGTTCTTGACGTAGTGCGCCGCCAGGTACCCGTCAGCCAGCGGCCAGTCGGGGCCATCATAAATGATGCCGACATTGGCGACGGCGGGTTGCGAGGGCAGTTGGGTGGGGAACGCAAACGCGGGGCATGCAGACAGTGCAAAAAGCACGATTACCCGCGAAAGGTCCCGCACCAAACTCGTTTTCGCGGTCTCTCGTATCGCTAGTTTGGACGGCTTCCCAAACCACAACCGACGCATAGTACGGAAAGCGGCACTTGGGCGGAAGGTCGCTTGCTTTGTGAATTTGGCTTGCCGCCGCCGTGGAGATGGTGAGTTGCGTCGGGCGTAACCGAGAACCGTGTGGGAATGCATTCAGACCCCTTGGGAGTAAAGCTAGGGCGCGCGTCGAACACCCTCAAGAAACAACTGCTCACGGAAGGCGTACATGCAATGCGGCTTTGATCCTCAGGACTAGCGGATCCTCCGCTTGGCACTACCATTCCCGTTGAGGATTGAAAGGGCGAGCCCGAGCCGGCCGACCTAACACAGCCGTCGCTCTGGCACGCTACCAGACCAGGTGATCAGGATCTGGTGGGCTCGTCGCTGGGGACGTTTCCGTTTCGCCCTGGCTGATCATCGGTTTTCGCGCTGGGCGCTCGTATGGCTGGGGAATCAGTCGTCTTCGACTGTTGTCGTTGCTGGGGCTGGGCGGGCGAGACTAGCAAAGCCCGGGCAGGTGTCGAGTACGATAGCACTCGTCATGGAAAGACGCAATACGATGGCATGAAAATCATAAAAAATTCCATCGCAATTCCGAAAGACGGTTTTCCGCTCAGGCGCAACCTCCGTACCACGCCCATACCACCGAGCGGTCGAGAGCACGGGTCAGTATCAGCACGAAGTCGACGGCGACCTCTGGCGCACAGAGGTAGAACCCTTCGTGTCGCTGATTTACTATTTCCAGCCCTGCGATACAGACTTCGCAGATTGCGAACGACGGCAGCCTGGACTTCTTGTGTGCGGCGTTCGGCGTACGGTCTCGATCGCGAACCAAAGGGCTGCGCATCGACAATGTCCGCCCTATTTCTTGGCTTTGCACAACTGCAACAAATCGTTATAGCTTCGAATAATGATCGATCCCCGGCCGCGACTCACCAGGCCTTGCTTTTCCCAAGCCGCAAGCAATTGCTTCACGGCCCAGACTGTCGTCGCTGTCATCTTCGCCACCTCCTCCTGCTCAATATCGATTTGAAGCTCAGCATTCACCTCGTGGCGGCCGATTTGGTTCAGCAATCGAAGCAGCGTATGAGCCACGCGCGGCGAGACGGTTGCCGTGGACACCTCACAGAATCGGTCTTCGAGCTCGCGGATTCGCCGTTCCGCAATCCGCTGCCGGTTTCGCTGCAGGATGGGGAATCGCATTGCCGCAGCTTCGAAGGCTGGCCTATCCCAGAGTAACGTTCGGCAGTCTTGATCTGCTTGTGCAGTCAAAGAATGTGCGCCCCCAGGTGCCGGAGCAATCTCGCCAATCAACTCTCCGGGCAGTTCGAGTCTAAGGATCACCTCTTCGGCATTCCTATTGAACTGCACTATTCGCACCCGGCCACTTAGCAGCAGGAATACTTCTTTTGCAGGATCACCGGCGACAAAGATCATGTCGCGCGTCGCGAAATCTTTTGGTCGGGCTGCTGCCAAGACTTGACTAAAAGCCCGATTCGGAAGGTCTCGAAAGAGCTCGGACATCTTCACGGTTGAATATCGCTTGGTTGTTCCGTTCATAGGGAGCACCGCTAACGCCTGGAGTTGTCCGACGGAAGAATTCCGGCTGATCGCCGAAAATTGTGCAGATATCTTACCCGGAAGAAGACATATGAAAAGTTCGAGATCTGTAAACTCTTGGTAAGAAACTCGTAAGATTCTTGCAAATTCAATTGGGCGGTGGTCGCGATTCCCGCGGATGGTCTGCAGGCGTGGCAGGCGGTTCCCTAGCGATCGATGATCGAAACCATGCTGTTCTTAGTCAAGAAGCTCGAGTGCTCGCAGTGCCGCTAAAGCCCTATCGCGCTGTTTGTCCGTGTACCACGTGGGGGCATATTCCTCCAGCAAAGCAACCAGCTCCAACAACACCTCTGTTGGAAGTCGCCGCGCCGCCAAAGCCCGATCGCGCTGTTTTTCCGTGTACCACGTGGGGGCATACTCTTCTAGTAGAGCGCACAGCTCCATCAAGACCTCATTGGGGTTAACTGCATCGGGGTTGACTGAGTGCAGCTGCTCGGAGGTATTGGAGGCCTTTGCAAGCTTTTGGAGATTGACGGATGTCTTCCAATCCTGCGTAGGGTGGTGCAGGTGTAGCCCAACCATATAGGAATCGTAAGTGAGCGAGCGATAATGAGCCACCCGAGCTCGCGAGTAGAGATTGCCACGGACCGACTGCACCAGGAGCTGCTCATTCGGCTGCCAGACAAGCCTACTGACGACCTGTGCGCCGTGCGAACTGATGTCGACCGTCGGGGTTATTTCAAATCCGTCGTTCTCAAGATTCCAGAGGCGCACAAGAATCCGCTTTGGAATGCGGCTTTCAGCTCGGCCCTCAGGAGGTGGATTCGCCAAAGACTTCCTTCCCCGTTTCA
>JBPYDQ010000257.1:0-4614 GCA_051986135.1 Terriglobales bacterium
ATCAAAGCGCACGAACAGCAAATCGCAGCGAGCCAGAGGGACATTGCGGCGAACCAGCAAAATATCACGGCCAATAAGACGGCCATTGATACCAATGCCGTGGAGACCACCAAACGGTTTGGGGACCTGAACGAGTACGACGTCAAGGGGCAAGTAGATGTGCGCTTTGCCACTGGAAGCGCGAGGATCTCTGCACAGGATCAAGAAGCGCTGAAAAAGCTAGCTCAGGATGCCGCCAGCCTAAAAGGGTACATCATTCAAGTGAAAGGCTTTACCGATTCGAGGGGCAGTACTTCGCTGAATCAGAGGCTGAGCATGGAGCGCGCGCAAAGCGTGATCGCCTATCTGATCCAGGAATGCAACGTGCAGATTCGTGACGTTACAACACCGGGAGCGATGGGTGAAACGGCGCCCGTTGCATCCAACGACACCAAATCTGGGCGAGCCGAAAACAGACGCGTTGAGGTCAGGGTTCTGGTCAACAAGGGCATCGCCGGCATTTGAAACGGTGAAGGAGCGAGGCTGCCTCTAACTCTCGAGTCTTTCGGTCGATGTTTCTGCCAGAAGGCGTTCTGCTTCGGTAACCCAGCTGCGTGATTCATGTGCGCGCGGACAGAAGATGAGGGTCAACTTCGTAGTGGGCCCCACATTTCCAGTGAGCACGGTTTATCAGGTACTCTCGTAAGTCCTGCCCTACAATTCCACTCCATTGAACTGAACTCCTTCAAGGGCTTGACGATACGGCGCGGCTAATCCCCAACAAATTGGAACGGTCACGACACGTTCCGGCGGCTTGATGGTTGTGGGGTGCTTTCGCTCTCGAACTTTTTCTCCGCAGAAACTCTTTTTCAGGCTGACGGGACCAGGGTGACTTTGTATCCCAGCTTGGCGGCTTTCCACTTGAGTTGGTGGACCTGCAATTCCCGGTGGCGAAGTTCGTACAAGGCGGCCCCTCGGTCCACGTATTTCATGCCGTAACGTAGCATGCGGTAAATGAGGCGGGCCAGCTTGGCCGCCATGGCCTTGATGGCGATGGGAGCACCCAGCCTGGTTCTGAGTCGACGGAACTGCGCTCCGAGATAGGTTTTGCTTTGTCGTAAGGTGCTGGCTGCCATCTTCAAAGCGATACTCATGGGATTATTTGTTGGCAGCCGGCCTTTCCCAATGACCTTGTTCCCGCTAATACGATTGTCCGGACACAGCCGCAGCCAGGAAACAAAGTGATTATCGGTTGCCCATTTGCTCATATCGTATCCGGCTTCGCTGATGATCGTCGTCGCGGTCACGACATCGATGCCGTCGATCCGGGTTAGGTCCGTACCGGTCATGCGAAACAACCGTTCGCGCAAGTCGAACTGAGGCTTATTGCCCTTCTTCTTCTTGAGCCGCTCCTTGCGCTTCTCCTCCGGCAGTGGGGCACCCTGGCTGCGATCCTCTCTCTCCTGGAGATACTGCGCGAGCTGGCGATCGCACTCCGCCATCTGCCGCTGGCAGAACTCATAGGCATTCTGCTCTTGCTTCAGCAGGAACAGCAAATCTGGTTGCCAGTTGCCTTGTAGATACCGCGCGATTTCCTCCTCGTTCGCCTGCACTCGAGGATCTCGAAAGGCCGCCAGCTTTTGGGGGGCGCGTTCGCCTGCGAGAATGGCCTTGATGATAGCCTGTCCTGTGACTCCGCTAATATCACTCAACACATTCGCCAACTGCACATTCATCTGCGTCAGCGCCTTCTGCATCCGCAGAATATGCCGGCTGGCACTCTGTACCAGATCATTCCGCTGCCGCCAGTAGGTCCGCATCATGCGAATCTCCTGCGACGGCCGAAAGGAATTTCGCAGCAATCCGTACGTGTGCAGTTTCATCAGCCATTGACTTTCCTGCACGTCGCTCTTACGGCCCGGGAGATTTTTGGTGTCCCGGGCATTCACCAAGTACACTTCAAAACCAGCTTGTTCGAGAATGTCGTATACGGCGACCCAATACACGCCAGTGGATTGCATGGCGACGGTGCGAATCCCGCACTGCCGCAGCCAAGCGGCCATCGCCTTGAGCTCGGCCGTAGTGCAGCCGAAGCTCCGTACCGGTTGGCTGTCCCGGTTCGGCGGTACAGACGCATAGTGGGATTCGTTGCCGATATCAATGCCCGCGGCGTCGGGATGGATCACTTCCAGGCTGAGGTCTTCGCTCTGCACCTTCCGGATCATCTCACGCCGTTGCTTGCGGTTCATCTCATGCCAGTCGTGCTGCGTTAGATGGTTGGTTGCTCTTTTGCTTTTCTCCTGTGGGTCGGGTCTCATGCTAACCTTCCTACGTTCGAATTCAACTTGGCCCGGCCCGGTTAGCGAAAACTACTCAATCTCCGCAGCGGGGTCGGGCCGTTCTCCCTTTCAGGACAACGCCCGCCACAATCTACATAATCGCCAGAACCGGAGCCATGCTGGTGTTCGGGCAGGAACGCTCCAAGGAAAATGCGGCCTTAGCTGCCGAGCCACGTTGTAATGCAGATTCTAAACTGTGAGCTAAGGGTCGGGCCCTAGTAGAGTTTCAGGCTCACATAACAGCCACGGAGCGGCGGCCTGATGCTGATGTCTGACCCCAATTGCTGGCTTGCGTCTCCAGACTGCCGAGAGAGAAAATGACACCTGGAGATAACGACTCGTGGTACACACAATACTTGACGGAACGTATCGGCAAACCAATTTGAGCAACGAATCGTCCGAGTATCTAGCCAAGCGCGAGGAGCTTCGCCTCGCCGAAATCGAGCTCATGCGCCAGCGCGAACACGTCGCCGAGCTGCGCCGCCATCTCCCGCAGGGTGCTCCTATTCAGGATTATCAGTTTGAAGAGGGCCCGCGCGACCTCAACGCTGGTGACTCGCCCGCGGGCAACGTCCGTCTCAGCGAGCTCTTCACCAAGCCCAATCGCTCGCTCATCATCTATCACTTCATGTACGGAAAGCGGCAGACCAAGCCTTGCCCCATGTGCACTGCCTGGCTCGACGCCGCCAACGGCGTAGCCCATCACCTCGCTCAGAATCTCGACTTCGCCGTCGTCGCGGCCGCCGATCTCCCCACTCTGCGCGCCCACGCCCGCGCGCGGGGCTGGGACAAACTGCGCCTCCTCAGCGCCGGCAACAGCACCTTCAAGTACGATTTCGGCAGCGAAGACCGCGAAGGGCTTCAGGACTCCACCGTTTCCGTTTTTACTCGCGATGCCGACCGCACCCTACGGCACTTCTACACCGCGCATCCTTGGATGGCCCCCGACATCCGTGAGCGTGGCATCGACCTGCTCGCCCCGATCTGGCACTTCATGGACCTCACGCCGCAAGGCCGGGACAACTGGTACGCCAGCCTTGACTACGGCACGAAAGTCCACGCCGCATCCACGTAGTTCATCTCGAACGCTAACGAACCACTTAGAAACAATCCAACTGTCTGATAGCGCGGACCGGACAAGCTATTCCCTCGCACCCACTTCTCCATTAACCCAATCAGGTCAATCAGGACCTACCCCGAGGCAAGCACCGACGCTCAGGTAAAATAAATGGATGGCGACTGAGGTCGTTATTCGGAAACCGCAACCCCACGAGTATGGCGCAGTGCGAGTGCTGATAGAAACAGTGGCAAATGAGACGTTTAGGGACCTCTTCGCTCCGAATCCCGTTCCCCTGAAATTCAAAGATGAGGATTGGCTGCTGGCATGGGTGGCAGTAGCTGATACGAAGATTCTGGGAGTTACGATAACGAATCAGGAGTGGATCAGTGATCTATGGGTGCTTCGCGAACATCGGAGACTAGGTATTGGAAGCAGATTGCTCGCGAAAAGCGAATCTGAGATAGCTGGCCGCGGTCACCAGAGCTGCCGCCTTCGAGTTGTAAAGTCAAATACCATCGCCGTGCGATTCTACCTTAGTAAGGGCTGGCAGATTGCGCGTGAGTTCGCGCACGAAAAATACCACCATGCAATGCTGGAAATGGCCAAATCTTTCTCCGAAAACCTCACGGCAGGAAGCTAGCGGTCAGTTTTGAGTAACCCCCCGTTTATCCGGTTTTAGTGAGCAACGAGAGGGCGCAACCCCCTGCCTTTAGGCATGGGGTAAGCCCGGACCTTATAAGCCATCTCGCTATCTATTGGCAGACAAAAAGCGAATATGATAATCTGTTTAAACGATGCTGGGATACAAGGCGAACAACAACGTTGTCTACAGTAGCAAATACCACGTTGCTTGGTGTCCGAAATACAGACGCAAAGTCTTGGTGGACAAAATAGCCAAGCGGCTCGAAGAAGTCATACGTAAGACTGCTTCGAGATATCGAGCCGAAGTGATTGCCTTAGAAATTATGCCGGATCATGTCCATCTTCTTGTGGAGGTTGATCCTCAGTTTGGCATTCATCGACTTGTGAAAAACATAAAAGGAGTTTCGTCGCACGTTCTTAGAAAAGAATTCGACACTTTGCGTAGCCGCTTGCCCAGCTTGTGGACGAATTCGTATTTTGTTTCAACGGTCGGTGGAGCACCTCTCGAAGTCATCAAGCAATACGTGGAGAACCAGAAGAATGTCTAGCAGTACAAAACGTGAATTCGCATACACGGACAATTGGCTCCAACCA
>JBPYDQ010000258.1:0-3744 GCA_051986135.1 Terriglobales bacterium
AGCGAGCGCCGATCCCACAGCCTCGATGGCGCGTTTGTCGATCTCGCAGCTTTCTGCGAATTTCGAGAAGTCGTGGATGAAGCCCGTGTGAATGACGCCGTCGGAAGCCGCTGCTCGGCTGCTCAGACTCTCGGGATCTTCGAGTGTCCGGCGATGTACTTTAGCTCCTGCGGCGGTAAGAGACTTGGCACCCGCATCGGAACGAGCAAGACCAAGAACCTGATGCCCCGCGTCGATCAACTCTCGGACAACCGCGGAACCTACGAATCCTGTTGCACCAGTACCGAATACCCGCATATCAAGAATCCTTTCCTTGTCTAGTGATTGAGTTGAGAGTCGCAAGTACTTCAGCAGGAATTTGGAGCCGTGAAGCCTGAAGATTCTCGCGAAGGTGTTGCAGAGAAGATGTCCCAGGGATCAGCAGGATGTTGAACGAGCGCTGTAGAAGCCAGGCAAGGGCAAGCTGCATCGGCGTAGCTTGAAGTGATGCGGCAGCGGAATCGAGAACTGACGATTGCAATGGACTGAAGCCCCCGAGCGGGAAAAATGGAACATACGCAATGCCTTGCGCAGAGAGGCTGTCGATGAGAGCGTCGTCTTTCCTTTGCGCCACGTTGTAGAAGTTCTGCACACAAACGATTTCCGTAATGGCCTGCGCCTCAGTCAGTTGTTGGAAAGTGATGTTGCTCAGACCGATGTGACGGATGAGCCCCTGACGCTTGAGTTCCGCGAGCACGGTGAGCGGCCCCTCGATCGAACCCTCCGCAGGTTCCATCATGCCCCCAACGCGAAGATTGACGACGTCGAGAGCATCGAGGCCGAGATTTCTCAGATTGTCATGGGTGCCATCAATCAACTCTTGGCGGGAAAGAGCAGGAATCCATGACGTGTCTGAACCACGACGAGCGCCCAGCTTGGTGATGATCACCAGACGCTCCGGATAAGGATGCAGAGCCTGCTTGATTATCTGATTGGTCACGTGCGGACCGTAGTAGTCGCTGGTATCGATATGGTTGACTCCGGACGCTATGGCCTCGCGCAGAACAGCGATTGCACCGTTAATGTCGCGTGGCGGTCCCCAGACCCCGGGACCGGCGAGCTGCATTGCACCATAGCCCATTCGGTTCACAGTGATGGCTGTGCCGAGAAGAGTAAAGCTGCCGGCGAGATCAGTTTGTTGAAGCATTTAGTTCCTCCCTGAATCTGTCCGTCCGTTCTTGCTACAATCATTTGATGAAGGATCCTTCAGGTTTGGAGTTCGCATTATGGCAGCTGACGCTCTAGTTGCATTTGAGCCAAGAAAGACGCCCGTTCAAGCGAGGGCGACGGTTACGGTAGGGTCGATTTCCGAGGCAACCATTCAGGTTTTGCTCAGCCAGGGAGCGGAGCGTTTGACCACTACGCGAGTGGCGGATCGTGCCGGCGTATCCGTGGGAACCCTATATCAATATTTCCCCAACAAACGGTCGCTGCTGTTCGCCGTGCTGGAAGATCATCTAGAAAAGGTGACCGGCGAAGTGGAAGATGCCTGCGAACACGCGCGGCACAAGCCGCTCGCCGCGATGATCAAAGAAGTGGTGGAGGCGTTTGTGGACGCAAAGATTGCTCGCGCGGATATTTCGGTGGCCCTCTACAAGATCGCGCCGGACGTCGGCGGGCTAGAGCTGGTTAAGCGCGTGACCCAACGGATGCGGAAAGCCATCTTGCGGATGCTGGAGTCAGCACCCGACACAAAGACTTCACCCGACGAATTCGCGATACAAATGATGCTAGCTGCAATGTCGGGTGCGATGCGCTCGGTGCTGGAGACTGGAGGTTCACCAGCAATGATGCGTAAGTTGCGCGAACACCTGGTTCTGTTGTGCCAATCGTACATGGCGGCCACGACGGATCAGCGTCCCTAAGGGTGAGAAGGGACATATCTCAAGCGAATGGCTGAAATATTAAGAGTCGACAGCACTCGAGACAATTAGGTCGCCCAGGTGAAACTAACCGAACGAATTGCAACTGACGGCGTAGATCGAATTCTCGTTTTGCCTGGTTCGTTGGTGAGAGTTGAGTCACCGCCGCGCTATCCTCCCACCGGTTTGGGATGAAGTGGCTCGACCATGGCAATGTCACGATTCTCGAAAACCAACCCTTCACGCTCGCCAGTTTTCCCGACGGCAACATCGACCATCGCTCGGGCCGGGTCGTCAGCCCGAATACCTGGTTTGGGAACAGGTATCTTCCAAGCGATCGCATTGGCACTGGCTGAACGAGGGGCACACGTAATTGCGACCCACCGCTGGATCCTCCACGAGACCGTAAGCAAGATTGGTCCCGCGGCATACGCGTTTCAGCTTGATGTAACGCAGGAAGCGGATTGGCGCTCGATATCCGAATGCCCTTCAGAGTAGTTGAAAATCTGCCCAGACTGGGGAGGCTCTATGGCGATCCAGACCTTTGAGCTGCCTTATTCCGAGAGCGCCGTGCAGGATCTTCGCGAGCGGCTCGCGCGGACGCGCTGGCCGGACACGATCCCCGGATCGGGATGGAAGTACGGCTTCGATCTCAAGTACTTGCAGTCCATCTGCCGATATTGGCGCGAGCAGTTCGACTGGAAGGCTGAGTTAGAGAAACTGGGTGATCTCCATCACCTGCAATACCGGACGGGCGAACAGTCAATTCATTTTGTTCACGAGCGCGGAAAGGGACCGGCGGCAATTCCGATCCTGTTGCTCCACGGTTGGCCGGGATCTTTCCTGGAGATGCTGAAAATCTTGCCCAGGCTGACCGATCCGGTGGCACACGGTGAAGACTCGCGCGACGCCTTCGATGTCGTCGTCGGGTCGCTGCCGGGCTTTGGTTTCTCCAGCCGGCCCAGCGAGCGGGGGATGAATACGGCGCGAATGAGCGACCTGTTTGTCGAGTTAATGAGGGAGTTGGGATACGAACGCTTCGCCTGCCAGGGCGGCGATTTTGGCGCTGGAGTGGCCAGTTGGATGGGACGTCGGCATCCCGGCCGGATCATCGGGATTCATCTGAACTACATTCCGGGATCTTACCGTCCCGGCCTAACGTCGGGCGCGGTCATCCGTGAAGAGGAGGAGCGGTTCCTCCACGATGCGGATCAGTGGGAACAGGATTTTGGTGCGTACGACCACATTCAGTACCGCACACCGCAAACCGTGGCATATGGACTCAATGACTCTCCGGTTGGGCTGGCGGCCTGGATTCTGGAGAAATTCCGCGATTGGGCCGACTGCGACGGGAACTTGGAAAAGCGGTTCACATGGGATGAGTTGCTCGCCAACGTCACGCTCTATTGGATGACAGAGACGATTCATTCCTCGTGCCGCTTGTATTTTGAACAGCGAAACGCTCCCCTGCACCTTGGACCGGGAGAGCGTATCGGAGTGCCGTGCGGGATTGCACACCTTCCTAAAGAAGCGCCGTTCCCGCCGCGGACATGGATCGAGCGCGGTTACAAAGTTGAGCACTGGACGCAGATGGCAAGCGGAGGACACTTTGCCGCCATGGAAGAACCAGAGGCGCTGGCGGCGGACATCCGGAGTTTCTTCCGGAAGTTTCGTTAGAGGCCGGTAACAGCGACCACGCGGCTTTCTGGGTAATAGGCTCCTTGCTTTCTTTCATTCGCCGTGCCTCACAGATTTCTTCCGGACCTGACTGCTGCCGGAGATAAGAAAGCAAAAGCCGGATGCGCTCACTTCCGGCCCTGCTTTTCCTCGCCTTCGCCCAGCG
>JBPYDQ010000259.1:0-6430 GCA_051986135.1 Terriglobales bacterium
AACCAACAGGTGCCGAGCGCGTTTCAGGACTTCCTGGGTTCGATCAATGCGCTCGGCAATTTGGCAAGCGGCGCGGGAGGGCTGCTCGGCGGGATCGCCGGGCTCCCTAGCAGTACCCCCGCCGCGCCTAGTGTATCCACCCTGACGAACTTGCCGCTGACGTCTACTCAGGCAATCGGTGGATATGGTGGCGGGGGGTATGGCGGTAGTAGCATATCGCCCTTCGGAGCATACTTCTAATGTTTGGTGGCGGCGGTCCCGGTCCTCTTACGCAACTCATCGCGGGCAACATGGCGCAGGGCATGCAGGATACCATGCAGGAAAACCAGCAGACCCTGCAGGATTTCGGCACGTGGAGCTACCTAGCGCAGGACCCTCACGCCCCGCCCGTCATACGGGACAAGGCGCAGCAAAACCTTTTCAGCATGGCTGAAAAGCACGGTGGCCCCGAGGTCAAAAAGAACCTCGGCCAGGTCGCGAACTACATCGCCATGGCCAGTCAGCGGGGTCAAGCGCGGAATTTGCTAGCGCGAGCTGCACAGGCGCAGCAGCAGGCCAGTCAGGGCAGCGCGGATCGGGCGATGGCGGATGCTGGTACGCCCGCTCCGACACCGCAGGGGTATATTACGGCGGCACCACCAGCAGTTTTGAATCAGCCGGCGAATCAGATGACGCCCGATCAAGTACAGGGCATCCTGTCGAGTCTAGCGCCACAAACTCCACTGCCACCGGCGATGTCCGCAGCCGGGAGGGGGCTTTACGACACGACAGCACCGTCACAACCCTCACCATCGTCACAGCCCTCACCTTCCGGTCCGCCCTCACCGACCGCCGGCCTCCAAACATCGGCGCCAGGTGCGATGATTCCGCCGGAGATCCGACCGGAAGTGTTGTCTACGTTGGCAGGCCAGACGCCGCCGACTCCGCCGCCGACCGCTCCTCCCACGACGCAGCCCACTTATTCCCCCTTTACGGTTCCTCAACTGCCGCCGTATGCGCACCCGCGGCTGATGAAGCTTGCCGCGGCGCTCTCCGGTTTCGGAGGCGGTATCACCGGGCATTATCCGCCGTGGATGCTGGCCCGGGAGCAACAGCAGGCGGCGCGGGATCAGGTTGCATTCCAAACGGCGCAACTGGGAGAACTGCGTAGAAGCGGCCAGATCAGCGATCAGGAATACCAGGATGGAATGATTCGTGTCATCACCGGTGGCAACGTTACCCGGGCGGCGACACGAGCAGCAACGGAATGGGACATCCGGCGCAATGACGCGATCACGGCAGCTCGGCAAAGATTGGGAAGGGAACCGAATGCGCAGGAAATAGCCGAGATCGATAATGCATTAGCCGCCCGCACATCCGCCGGAGCAATTCGGACCACTACGCTGCAGTTGAAGGACGGAACGAAGATTCCGGCGTTTCAACAGGGCGAAACTTTTACGCATTTTGATCACACGCCAATTGATCCGACCACCATTGCTGGGATTGCACCGCCGAGGACCGCTACAAGCGGGGAGCAGGATCAGCTAACTCGCGCATACAATACGCGCGATGATCCAAACGCCTCCGCCAATGAGAAAAGGGCGGCACAAGATACCATAGATAAGTTAACCCGCGAGCCCACAGCGGCGACTTCCGCGAAGGAGGCCGACCAGGATGCCGAGGACATCGCTGGCGCGATTATGCGCGGTGAGCAGGATCCCAACCTAACGGGTCTTGCTCGCGGCGGCGTAGCGGCCAAAGTGCGCGACAAGTTGGCTAAGGCAGGTTTTAACCTGTTGCAAGCTCAGAACGATCTGTATGCTGTGCACCGTTGGATGTCAACTATGAACGGTCCGCAGCAGGTACGATTACAACAAGCGGCGGAGTTCGCAAGGGAAAGCTTGGATGTTATCGACAACCCTCAGCATCCTGGCGTAGACCTAATTGGACAGCTGCGTAGATCCGTGCCCCGTTCGAAGTTCCCGATATTGAATCGCGCCGCCATTGACGCAGCGAAAAGTGGAATTCTCGGTGATACTGCTGCTAGTGCGGCCAATCAACTCACTCAGCAGATCACCGATCTGCAATCGGAGTTGGCGGTGGTTTATATGGGCGGCAACTCCCCCACTGACAAGGGAATCAATCAGGCAAAGCAAATGCTTGATGGAGAATGGTCGGACAAGGTGCTCCGCGATGCCGTGGGTTTGGCACGTAAGAATCTAGGCCTGCGCCTTAATTCCATTGCCCGGACTGGAGCTGCCGGCCTTAGTCCACAAGGGCAGCAACAGTATCAACAGATTGCACCGGCCACTAATGCACCGGGCACTCAAGGAGGCACCAATGTTCCAACAGGCGGAACGCCGGGCGATCCGTTGGGGATCCTTAAATGACTCCGAGTCCAAACGAAAATCTCGGTACGCAGGGAGAACAGGTTCAGACCGTCGAGGATTTGGGCAAGCTGGTAAAGAAGAAGTATCCAGACTATAACCATCTGTCGGATGTTGAAGTAGGGCGGAAAGTAAGGGCGAAATATCCGGACTACAAGAATTTCATCGATCTTCCTGATCAGTACTTTAAAAATCGGGCCATGACTGTTCAGGCAGAGAAGAATGCGCCGCCCGTCCCTTCTTTCAATCAATTCGTGGAGAAATACGTCGAACCGGTCCGGCAGGTCAGCGAGGATTTACTCGGTGGCGCCAAGGCAGGCATAATCTCAACCGGTGTCCACGGAGGCGACATCATTCGGCAGGCGACAGGTCAGAAGCGAATTATTAATGAACCCGACATACAGAGAATGATGACACCTCCAGTAAACCTTGCTGGAAAGATAGGATTCGGAACCGAGCAAGCGGCTGAATATCTGGCAGCCGAGAGAGCCATACCGGAAATCATGGGTTCGGGTTGGCTCGCTCGCGGTGGGCGTATCGCACGGGGAGCCGGAATCGGTGGGCTCGTTGGCGGAGCACAGACAGGTACTGGGACGGGTGCCGCATGGGGTGCTGGGCTTGGGGCGGGTGGTGGTGTAGCAGGTGAAATTGTCGACGCTTTGATTCCTAAGTTTGCCGGACGGACGCTGGCGCCAGCTAAGAAGTACAGCCTCGAACAGCGCGAAGACATGATCGCACGCGCCATCCGCAGAGGCGAAGAAGTTCCGATCACCTCGAAGGAAGTTAAGTCTAATTTTCCACATCTGCAGCCGGAGATTAATCGAAACAAGGGACTCATTGATCAGATCACCAAAGATCCGGATTCTCCGTATAGTGCACGTTCTATCCCAATTAATCAAATACTTGATCCGGTACGGGATTACATTCAGAAATTAGCTCGGGTTGACCCTGACGCTGCTGCTAGCTTACAGGGTCAAGTAGATCATTGGGCCAGCGAACTTGGCGGTGGAACCAATACGACTGTGGCTGAGGCCCAAAGGCTAAAAGAAGCTTTTGGACAAGCTATCCCGAAAAGTGCACGTGCCGAAGGTGCGGCCGAAGCGGCGCGTACACATGGCCGCAAGCTAGCCGAATCAGGGTTGCGGAGTTCAATTGAAGCAGCCATCCCAGAAGAGACAATTGGTGTCATTAACCGTGTCATCTCTAATGATTTACGGCTTAAAGAGGCAATCACGACAGCCGTGAAAAGGAACCCTGAATGGTTAGATAAGACAATTCCGTATGTGCTTGGCGAAACTGCTGCCGGTGAGCTGGCCTCTCGTTATTTGCCAGGTCATGAGAAAACGGCTCGTACAGGGGAAGCGATTGCAGTGCTGGCCACCCTTGCGACCCGTAACCCCGCAGCGGCACTTCGATTAAGCCTGGCGTTAAGACGAGCCGGCTCATTCTTTCGTCCAGCTAGCGCTCTCGCTCCCGCTGCCGGGGCAGCGGTACGGTCAGCGTACGAACCCGCTCCCGATGAGATCGCTCCAACTCAACTGCAAACTCCATCGAAACCAGCAGCGCCGGCTCCTCAAACGCCGCCGTCGCGTACTGAAGGACCGAAGCCGCCACCACCTAGCACGCCAGCGGCTCGCGTCACTATGCCACAGATTCAACGGCAGTTCTTGACTTCCACTCAGAGAGCTAATGTCGGCAAACAGTTCAAGGTTTCGCCTGGACTGCTTCGTGCGCAAATGGCCGTGGAATCGAGCGGTAATCGCAATGCGGTGTCGTACAAACGGGACAAGAGAACTGGGGAGATGAAGCCGGTGGCGTACGGGCTGATGCAATTCACGCTACCGACCGCCAGAGAATTCGGGATCAACCCACGTGATCCGCTCCAGTCGATTGATGCGGCGGCTCGCAAGATGAGCGGTCTGCTCGAACGATACCACGGCGATCAGAAAAAGGCACTGTGGGCTTATAACGCCGGCGAGGGGACGGTCGATGCTTACCTCGCTGGCCGCGGGTTCATTCCCCAGGAGTCGGTCCAATATGCCAACAGGGTCCTGGGCAGTCTTCGCCAGGGTGACTAGCCATGAAAAGACGACTTCTTCGCCTAGGCTTGATTTTCGCAACCGTTGCTTTCGCGCAAACCCTAAATAATCCAGTATTCACGGGTACGATCACGACGCCCATCACTGGCGCGAACCAGTGTCTGCAGGTGAATACGACGGGCGTTATGGGTGGAACCGGTGTTCCCTGCTTTACGGGCAGCGCTGGCGCGCTCACCTCGGGCACGCTCATCGGCCAGACCATAACGATCGGTTCAGGCTCGTCGATCGTGACATCGGGCTCCGGCACAATCCAGGGAGGCGGCGGTGGCGGGAATGGCAACGCCACGCAGATCAATGGAGCACCGGTTCCCATCTCGGCCAGCGTGCTCGGTACGAACAGCAACGGGCAGTTGATTGTGGGGACTCCTGGCGGCACCGGCCCAAGCGGTGGTGGCGCACCCGAGGTGCAGTCCCTCACCGGCGCTACACCGCAAATCAGTTGCAGCGGAACGCCATCTTCCTACGTCGGCGACTTCGGCCAGCTCTCGACCAACGTGACGCCTACGTATGCCCAAAACTGCCCGAATGGCTTGCCCATGTACTTCCTCTCACGGCAGCCGATTCAGGGCGGAGGCGGGCCGTACAGCATTCAGTGGCCGGTAGCGCTTTCACAGGCCTGCCCGCCGTCCACATTCGCCGGATCTCGCACGAAGATCTCCGGCTGGTGGGACGCGACCAACGGCATGTACCAGGTCACCGGATGTGTCCCTGATTCGGGACCGGCGGTGCTCGCAACACAGGCCGATATCAACATCCCCAACGCGCCCAATACTAGCAATATCAACTGCTGGGCTTCGAGCAACAGCTTGACCTTCAAGTGCAAAGACAATTCCGGCAACATCACGCCGGCCGCGGCGCAGATGACTGCGCTCGCTCCGCGTACGGCCACCACAGCCTGCAATGCCGGGCAGATCGCGGTAGCGGGCGACTACATGTACCTCTGCACCTCGCGCAACCACTGGCGGCGGGCCGAGCTGCGGGGGTTCTGATGAAGCTGGTAACGCTAATAACGCTAGTTTCGGTGCCACTCTTCGGGCAAGGCTTTCCCGGCTCGGTGAGCATGCCGTTGGCTCCGGCGAATCTCAATCATGCCCAGCACACAAAAAACTGGAACCAGGTCTTATACAACGGCGCACACTCGCAGTATGGGCCGCCGTTCGTGAATACGCTGCTTGACTGGGGCAATCGCCTCTACGACTACATTCAGGCCGGCACGTCACCATCCGTGAACCCCACCAACACGTTCTGGACTGTCAATACTGGTTACACAGAATTCTCGATCTACTACGTGTCGCAGTGGTGGGACGTCCTCAACATGCTGCAGAACTATCCCTTCAACTACGCGGAGGATGTTTGGCTTCATTGGGCATATGACGCCAATATTCAACCCGGCCAAGGAACTGCCACGTGGACCTACCAAAGCGCATGGTTTGACTACGCCTCGGGTCCGGATTACGACGGAGTCTACAATTACAACGGCACAACCTGGGTAGATCACACGCAAAACATCAATCGGTATTATGGCAACCCGATGACTATCGCTAATAATACCCAGGAATATTTCGGCTCTTCGCAGCCGTACGATCAGATCAATTTCATCGTTAGCACGCCGCGCGCTGGTGGGAGCGCAACGTTTCAATACTGGAACGGCACGACGTGGGCGAATCTCACTACGCGCAGCGATACCACCAACGGCCTGACAGCGAGCGGCCAGGTTCTGTTCAATCCTCCGGCGGACTGGAAACGATACACCGGTGTCGGCCTTTACCAATACAACCGCAAATATTGGACCCGCGTGGCGGTGACGGGCACCTCGACCGCGCCGCAGTACACTTCGGCTCTCGGCAAGGATTGGTCAACCGGGGTTTCCTCTGGAAACAACGTCTGTGGATACGCACTTAATCCGTCGCCCGACACCCGAATCAATATCGGTACAGAAGTGGAATACAATCCCACTCCTCCAGC
>JBPYDQ010000260.1:0-4334 GCA_051986135.1 Terriglobales bacterium
CAAGACCGCGATAACTGGCTGTACGATCCCGGCTATGTGCGGTCGCGATGGCCATGGACCGTCAGCACCGACGCCTTTTTTCCTCGGGCCGTGGGACCACAGATGCTGGTGAATGAGCCTGCCACGGGCCTGCTGTTTGTCTCGACGCGCGAAGGCATGATCCACATCTTCCACGAAGACATGGGACTGGATTCCAAAACACACAACCTGTTCTTGAGCACTTCGGAATTTGATCCGCCCGCAGCTCCAACTGCGAAACAGCCTAATCCGTTGCCGAGGGCGAAACTTGGGAACTTCCGCGTGTTGGTTTACGGGAATAAATCGATCCTCATAAAACAAAGAAACGGGAGTGGCTCGAGGTCGCTCCCGTTTTTTTAAGCTGGCTCTATTGAACCTGATAGATTTGCAGTGCGAGTTGGGCGTCCTGCTTGCCCTTTCCTGAGACTGCGACGTACAGCCGACTAAGCGATGGTATGTAAAGCGAAGTCTTCGCGCGAAATCCCGTAGGTACCTCCGCGATCGTCTCGTAATGGTCGGCATCACGTTGTGCAATGACACTCGTCGTCTCTGATCCCGTCACGTAGATTCGTTTGCGCGCGACATCGAACCACATATCGTCATTGATGGGGGCGCAGGTGAGCGACGCGACGATTTTGCCGTTCTCAGTATCCAGCACGAAGAACTTTGGCGGCATCCGAGTAGCAAGGAACAGGCGACGGTTGGGTTCATCAAGAGCCATAGAGTTCTGGACTTTGGCCTCCGTAATTGGCCAGCGCGTCGTCAACTTATTGGTCTCCAGATCCACGACTCCCACCTCGCTGGTGGCCGTGAGGTTGACGTACATCTTCTTTCCTGCGCGATCGATGATCATTGCTTCCGAGTGGTTTCCGGGAAGAGTGATATCGCCCACACGCTTGAAAGTCTTAGTATCGATGATGTTGAGCTGGTGCTCAGTTTTGCCACCACTCTCTACGTAATAGTATTTGCTCACTGGGTTGAAGATCGCGCCGTCTACGCCGTCTGGCAGCTTTATGGTCTCCAGGATTTTGTAATCCTCGCCGCTCACGAGTGCGACATCGCCAAAATCATCGCCGTCGGTGACGATCAATTTATTCGAGTCAGGCAGGTAGACGATTGCGTGCGGCTGGCCGAAACCTGTAATGCTGTGAAGCGGCTTGCCCGTCTTCAGATCGAAAACTTCCACCGTCTTGTGATCCTCTGCGGCAAGGAACAAACGATTCCCCTTCAAGTCCAAGCCGAAATGATCAAAGTCACCCGAGAAACCAGGCAGCGGAGTTGTTGCTATCAACTTGAGCGGCGCCTTTTCTTGTGCAGGCGCTCTTTGCACAAGGGCCAGCACGGCAAACAGAAACGTAACAGCGATTTTCCTCATCAGTCCTCCCAGGGTATTTGCACGGGGGCCAAGCCCGTCAGAATTTTACGAAAATGAGTTACCAAATCAGCTTGATTGCAAATTGAATTTGTCTTGATGTGGTGGTCGTCGAAGTCAGCAAACCAGCCGCGCCGGTCGGGGCGCCGGTGGAATCGAAAATATCCGTACTGTCGGGCACCACGGGGTCAGCAAAGTTCACCCGGTTGAGGATATTGAAAATCTCGGCTCGGAACTGCACGTTGAAACTCTCCGAAATCCTCCGGATCGGGTTGTTCTTGAAAAGCGAGAAGTCCAGGTTCGCGAGACCCGGGCCGGGAATGATATTGCGGCCCGCATTGCCGCGAAGGTTGAAACACTGCAGGTAGGTAGGGTCCGCAGGGTTCATGCTGCCAAAAGCCGGATCGCAATTTGCGCGGTAGAAAGCTGGACTGGGAGCCGTGGGAACACCAAAACATTGCGTTTTGATGTAGTTATTGGGGTTTCCTGGATTGACCAATGATGCGCAGCCGGGCCCCGTGAGACGGTCCGGAAAATCCCACGGATCAGTGCTGTTTATACCCTGCGGATCGCCGTCGGTGCCGAATGTAGGCGTAAACGGCGGGCCATCGCTGAGTGTGAGAATGCCCCCCAGTTCCCAACCGTTCGCAGCCCAAGCCAAGGCAGCCGGGCCTGATTTCGTGGTCGGAAGTTGCCAACTTCCGTTCAGCACGAAAACGCGGCCGATGTTGTAGTCCGACAGCCCGCGGATCGATTTCAAGTCATACCATGGCAAGCTGCCAATAGCATTCGCCAACGTATCCCCGGCAATTACTCCCGAGCCCTCGTCGATACTCTTGCCCCAGGTATAAGACCCCTGGATTTGCAGTCCGTGGCTCATTCTTTTTTGGACTCCCACTTGCAAAGCGTTATAGAAGGAGTCTCCTCCCCAATCCAGGAAGCGGATGGCCCCCACATTTGGGTTGGAATTGATGAGCGTTCCACTAGCGACTGGTGAAGGGAACAAGTAGCCGGCGGATGTCGGCCTGGGAATGACGATATTGCCATCATCAGCTCGGAATGCTTGGTGCACGCCTCGCGAGCCTACATACCCGACCAACATGGTGAGGTTGGGAGCAAGCTCGCGCTGCACATTGAGGTTCCATTGCATCACGTAGTTCCGTTTCGGGTGGGGTTCCACATACTGGTATTCCAATGCTCCGCCACCAATGAAGGGGAGGGCTCCAGATGGAAAAGATCCCTGTGGCAAGTTGGTGGAGCTGACAATCTCAAAGAATGGCGCGCCGCGGCCATTCAAAGTTACGGTCGTATATAGCATAGGAAGCACGTCAAACATTCCGAATCCCCCCCTTACTGCCGTCTTGCCGTTGTGGAAGGGGTCCCAGGCAAAGCCTAGGCGCGGCTCAAAGTTGTGAAGCGTTGGATTTGAAAAGTAGGGATCGCCCAAGTGCGGTTGTGCGGCACTCATGGTGTCAAGGTTGGTGAGCTTTCCCCGAGTTTCCGTCAACACACTCGACATTTCGTAACGCAGACCCAGATTTAGCGTCAGGTTTGGGCGGACTCTAAAGTCATCCTGAACGTAGGCGCCCGCGATGGTGAGCCGCATGTAGCGCGGAGAGGCCAGACCCGGAACAACGCCCGCAACGCTCTTGGGAGTATTCTTTAGAAAATTCTGCAATGACTTAAAGGTGAAAGTTCCCAGATAGTCCGCGGTGTTCGTAGTTTCATCGAGTTGGTCCCGCTCGACGCCCACGCCGAATTTCAAGGAATGTAGCCCTCGGGTCACGAACGCGTCGTCGTAAACCTGATAGGCGTTCCAAACATACGCGAATGTCGGAGGAGCCAAACCCGGAACACGAGTCACTCCTGGCACGTTGGCCTGAGGCGGGGTCAGCCCAGGCGCCCAGCCTAACGAAGTTTCCCCTGCGACCGGATTGATCGCTTGGATTCCCTGTCCAGAACTGGCATGTTCGCGGTTGTAACCGACCCGTAAGCTGTTGACGAAAGTCGGACTAAAAACATGGCTTTCTTCGATAGCGGCGATCTGGCGTTTCGCGATGGAGGACAGCAAGACGTCGTCCAAAAT
Organism: Terriglobales bacterium; assembly: GCA_051986135.1. GTDB lineage: Bacteria > Acidobacteriota > Terriglobia > Terriglobales > Acidobacteriaceae > Gp1-AA122. Next base: position 3,477 of record JBPYDQ010000260.1, read on the forward strand.
ATCAGGTTGCGTTAGTGGCGAGTTATCGAAGCTGTAGGTTCCGAAGAGGCTGTCTTTATCTGAAATTTTCTCGTCGACCCGGGTGGTGAAATAATTCTCGTGGACAAGCTGCTGTCTGACGAAGGAAAACAGTCCTAAATCCCCGTTGCCAATGGTTCCTATGTTAGGCAATTGCCAAAACGGCAGATACCGCATCGCCGTCTGGTCGATGCCCGTTACTGGGTCGGGATTGAAGGCGCCTGTAACCGGATGCGGCGAGCACGGATTCGAAGGATCTGCACCCGCAGGATTCGAGCATAGGATAGCAGCGGTGGGCGTTTTGCCGTCGGGCATTAGTCCGCGTGCGGCGAGCGACGGCACCGTGGCAATCGTTGTCGTCCCAAGCGACTGGCGTATTCCTTCGTAATCGCCGAAGATGAAGGTCCGATCCTTGCGGATCGGCCCGCCAGCCGAGACGCCGAACTGATTACGCCTGAAGGGTGGCACGGTAGAACCATCAAAAAAGTTTCGCGCGTCCAGGCCGCTGTTGCGCAGGAATTCGTAGCCGGAGCCATGGAACGAATTGGTGCCGGAACGTGTGAGGGCGTTCACCACGCCGCCAGAGGTCTTACCGTACTCTGCGGAATAGTTGCTTGTTAGAACCGAGAATTCTTGAATCGCATCTACCCCCAGGTTCTGTCCAATCACACTCCCAGGGCCGCCGTTTGAGTAGTCGTTGATACTGACACCATCCAAGCGGTAATTATTCTGCTGCGGGCGAGCGCCCGAAATACTGAGCTGTGCCCCAAAGCCGCGGTTCACGTCCTGGGAAGCGTGCGTCTGCGCCGAAACGACCCCTGGCTGAAGTTTGGCGAGGTC
>JBPYDQ010000261.1:0-3604 GCA_051986135.1 Terriglobales bacterium
ATCGTTGAAGCGTAATCGCCTTTGGCCCAATTGCTCGCGCAGTACTCGGTTCTCTTCCCGAAGGTAGTCGATCAAATCCAACTGCTGCTGGTTCATCCAGCCGGACAGTGCGATCAGCAGGAACCGGAACGGGTCCAAGGATTTCGTCATGAGGAAGGTAACACTATCACGGCACTGCTGTGCTGTCCCGCCCGGTAACCCTTGCGGATCCATGCAGATCGATTTTCCGGACACTACCGGCACAGAACGACCGAAATGAGCATTGGTATTTGTCCTGTGGTAATACCACATCAGATTGAGATAGTATGTGGGATCGCCACAGGAGAGGCAGATGGGCCAATCGAAACTCGATCTCTTGCAAGGAACGCTGGATGTGATGGTTCTGCAGACTTTGGAAGTTCTGGGTCCGTTGCATGGATACGGCATCGCGCGCCGTATTGAGCAGGTGAGCGGGAATCAAGTCCTGCTGAACCAGGGGACGATTTACGCGTCGCTCGTGCGATTGCAACAGCGCGGTTGGATCACCGCTAAGTGGGGCACTTCTGACAACAACCGCAAGGCAAAGTTCTACTCGATCACAAAGGTCGGTCAGAAGCAGTTGGTGAAGGACACTGCGTATTGGCAGCGGCTAGCAGAAGTCATGGAGCGAGTTCTTGCCATGCAGGGCGACAGAGGTGAGCAATGAGTTATTCCCTCCGAGAGGCATTCAATAGAGTTCTCTCCTTCTTCCGCAGCGAACAGCTCGATCGCGAAGTCAATGAGGAGATGGCTTCGCATCTCGAAATGGCCGTGGAAGAAAATCTCCGCCGGGGTATGTCTGCGGAAGAAGCCCGGCGTCAGGCCCTTGTCCGATTTGGTGGCGTACAACAGGCCCTTGAGCAGCACCGCGAGTCACGCACCCTGCCCTGGGTCGACGTTCTGAGGCAAGATTTGCGCTTTACTTTCCGCATGTTGTGGCGCGACTCCGGATTCACGGTTGTTGCTGTCCTGATTCTCGGACTTGGTATAGGGGCGAATATCGCTGTCTTCAGTGTGATCAATACGATTTTGCTGCGACCGTTACCGTTTCGCGAGGCGCGGCAGTTGGTGCGGATCGTGGAGAAGGACCCGAAAGCCGGTGAATCAAGCAAAACATATACGGCCGACGCCACCCAGGATTTCCAGCAACAAAACCACTCTTTTCAGTCCGTCAGCGGCTACTTCGCCTTCACTGGGCCCAACAATTTCAAGCTCTCCGGGAACGGCCAGCCCACGCCCGCTACGGGACTGCTTGTCGCGCAGGGGTTCTTTGAAACGCTTGGCGTCGAGCCTGCAGTCGGGCGCATGTTCCGGCCGGAGGAATTTGTCCATCACGCACAGCCCGCGGCGTTGTTAAGTTATCCCTACTGGAAACGTCAGTTCGGTGGCGATCGCAGCATTATCGGGCGGACGGTTGACCTGAGCGACAAAGTTGACCTGAACAATAGTTCCGTCACCGTTGTCGGTGTTTTGCCACAGACATTCGATTTCGGCGCGGTCTTTTCGCCGGGAGCTAAAATCGACCTATTCGTTCCCTACATCATGGACGATTTTCGTGACGACGGAAACGATCTGGCATTGGTCGGTCGGCTCAAGCAGGGGGTGAGCATAGCACAGGCGCAGAGCGAGACCGATCTGCTCTTTCCGCAGTTGTACGCCGTGCATAAGCATCCTGAATATGGAAAACCCTACACGGGCCAGCTTACTGGGCTGAAGGAGTACGTGAGCGGCAAGTTGAGGCGGTCGCTGATCGTGCTTTGGTGTGCCGTTGGGCTGATCCTGCTCATTGTTTGCGTAAACCTCTCGAACCTTCTCCTGGCGCGGGCGGCAGCGCGCAGCAAAGAATTTGCGATGCGTCGAGCATTGGGAGCAGGACGTGGCCGACTCGTGCGGCAATTGCTCACCGAGAGCCTCGTTCTGGCCGCTGTGGGTGGGTTGCTAGGGCTGGGACTTGCCTATGTGATCCTGTCGTATCTGGCACATCAAGGATCAATTGCGTTGCCGCTGCTCTCCACGGTACGCGTTGATGGAACGGTGCTGGAATGGGCGCTGTTGATCGCAACCGGAGCAGCAGTTCTTTTCGGATCAGCACCAGGGCTGCGCATGTCAGCTGGCGATCTGCAGGGGGTGCTGAAAGACAGTGGACCTGGAATCAGCGAGGGCAGAAAACATGACCGCATGCGCTCGACACTGGTCATAACGGAAATTGCTCTTGCTTGCGTACTACTGGTTGGAGCGGGCTTGCTGCTGCGCAGCTTTCTCCGCGTTCTGGACATTGACTTGGGCTTCGAGGCCAGCCAGGCAGCCGCCATCAGTGTTGACTATGACGATGGTGGAAATGCGGCTAACAGGGCGGCGATCTGGCAAGAAGTCACGAGCCGAAGTCTGATGATTCCGGGCGTCGAGTCGGCTGGCATATCCGATAATCTGCCCATGAGTCGGAATCGGAGCTGGGGAATTGCGGCAAAGGGCGAGGAGAAACTCAAAGACGCTGATTTCGTTCCGGTATTCGTCTACATCGTATCGCCAGGCTACCTGAAGGCCATGGGAATGCGCCTGATCGATGGTCGCGACGTCAGTTGGGACGACCTTGTCAATAATCGCAATGTCGTCGTTATCAACGAGACAGTTGCGCGCAGGCTATGGCCGGGACAGAATGCCGTTGGCCGCATTGCCATTGCCGGCGGGCAGCAGACCGAAGTCATCGGCGTAATTGCCGATGTGCACGAAACCACCGCGGAAGACAATGCCGGAGCGCAAATGTACCTTCCGTCTACAAAGCAATTTGGGCCGGAAGGCTCGTATCTGGTGGTGCGTTCCAAGCTGCCGCCTGGCGCGCTGGCCATGAGCGTGATGAGAACGTTGCGCGAGATCAACCCCGGACAATCGGCCACCGAGTTCAGGCCCATTCAGGTGCTGGTGGATCACGCGACATCACCGCGGCGCTTCTTTGTACTGCTGGTGGGGATCTTTGCTGGACTGGGTCTGCTTCTGGCTTCCCTGGGAATCTACGGCGTGATCTCCTATTCCGTTACGCGGCAGACGCAGGAGATCGGCATCCGTATGGCTCTGGGTGCAACGCAATCCTTGGTGCAATTTGATGTGATCTGGAAGACGTTGCGACTCGCCCTGATTGGCGTCGCGGTTGGGGTCATCGCTTCGCTGCTGCTTGCGCGCCTGATTGCTTCTCTTCTTTTTCAGACTGCTCCAAGTGATCCGCTTACGTTCGTTGGGATGGTCGCACTGTTGGGAGTGATCGCGTTGCTGGCCGGGTATCTCCCGGCACGAAGAGCTTCGAAGATCGATCCCATGGTTGCTCTGCGTACAAACTGAAGCCCACTCGCTGCGGTTCTGAAGAAGTCTGACACTCTTGGACGATTGGTCTCGGAGTGACAGCTACCCGGGAGTCATCCAGAGTCACACATAAATTTTGGCGGATCACAGGCGGTAGTGTCCGAGAACCAGATCTGCTTGAGACTTCTGGGCTTACCGCTCGCGCCTAAGCGGCGTGTAACACAACGTCACATCGCCAAGAATCGCCTCCTCACGTTGCCTTAACGTCCTTCTGACTCATCCCCAGGGACCC
>JBPYDQ010000262.1:0-4401 GCA_051986135.1 Terriglobales bacterium
AAGCGCCGCCGGATTGCGGCCGCTCTGGAGCGTCTCGATCAATTTCCGCTCGCCCAGGGTGACGCGCGCAATTATGAAGCTCAGATCCTGGCGGAGATCACTGCCCTGTGGCAAACCGACGAAGTGCGGGCTAAGAAACCCACCGTCGCGAACGAAATCTACACGGGCCTCGATTATTTTCCGATGGTGCTCTTCGACACCCTGCCCCGGCTCTATCAGGAGCTGGAGGAATCGTTGCAGGAGGTCGGTGTGGAGGCTTGTAAAGCCCGATTGCCCGAACTTTTGACCTTCGGATCGTGGATCGGCGGAGACCGCGACGGCAATCCGCACGTGACCTCCCGCGACACGCAGGAGGCCCTGCGAATGGCGCGCCATCGGATCATTGATCATTACTTGGCAGAAGTTAAAGCGCTATCCGGGCACCTTAGCCTTTCGCTGCGTCGCGTGCCGGCCAGTCCGACGTTACTTGACCGCCTACGACACTACGACGCCGTACTCGGCCAAGAACATTCCGCCTGGAAACGAGTCTCCGAGGCGGAGACGTACCGTTGTTTCCTCGATCATGTGGGCGCGAGGCTTGGGGCGAGCCGTGACAGTGCGTCGGCGCGGCAGGCTTATTCGAGCGCAGCTGACTTCGAAGCGGATCTCGAGTTGCTTCGCGCCAGTTTGTGCGAGAACCGCGGGCAAAGGTTGGCCGAACTTCTGCTCGATCCGCTATTGCGGAAAGTTAATACCTTCGGCTTCCACCTGCATACGCTCGACCTTCGCCAGCATGCCAGCGTGCATGCTCAGGCAGTGCTTCAACTCTGGTCGGCCGTGGCGGAAGGTCACGCCGGTCGTGAACTACCGCCGGCGCTCTCGGCAGAAACTGTGGAGTTGCTCGAGACTCTCCGCACCGTCGCTCGCCTCAAGAAGTCGTACCCGCCCGAAGCCATTCGTTATTTCGTGATCAGCCATACCGGATCGCACGAAGACATCTTCAGCCTGGTGCGCCTTGCGTCGATAAGCGGCGTAAAGCTGGCGGCAACAGCCAATGACCCGGGCCTGATGCCGGTTCCTTTGTTTGAAACGATCGAAGCACTTCGCGCTGCTGCGGGGGTGATGGAGCGGGTATGGAGCGCGGCGGAGTACCAGCCCTTGCTCGATTCCTGGGGGCGCAGGCAGGAGGTCATGCTCGGGTATTCCGATTCCAACAAAGATGCCGGGATGCTGACCAGTACCTGGGAACTCTTCAAGGCACAACAGCAGCTCGAGCAAGCGGCCCGCGCCTGCCGGGTGAGATTAAGGCTGTTTCACGGTCGGGGGGGAACGGTAGGCCGAGGTGGAGGACCGACCCATGCCGCCATCCTGGCGCAGCCTCCCGGCGACTTTGTGGGAGAAATTCGAATCACCGAGCAAGGCGAAGTACTCAATTGGAAATACTCCGATCCGGTGTTGGCGGAATGGAATCTGGAATTGATGATTTCGGCCTGCTTGGAGGCGATGCTCCCCGCGAATCACTCTGCTCAGCGGATCGAAGCGCGCTGGGAGACGGCGATGGAGACTATGTCGCAGCGCGCCTTGGCATTCTACCGACAGAACATTGCCGACAATCCCGACGTGCTCGAGTATTTCGAGCAGGCAACTCCAGTCAACCAGCTGGAGCATGCGCGAATCGGCTCGCGACCAGCCCGGCGCGGCGCCACGAGAGGTTTTGAGAATCTGCGCGCCATTCCGTGGGTGTTCGGCTGGATGCAATGCCGACACGCCGTGCCCGCTTGGTTCGGGGTTGGTTATGCATTGCAGCATTTCACGGCCGGCGGCCGCGAGCAGGCCGAACTCCTGCGCGACATGCTGCGTGGATTCCCTCTGTTTTCTAACATGATCCGCAACGTCGAGATAGCGATGGCTAAAGCGGATCTCAGCATCGCGGCTCTCTATGCTGACATGGTGAATAATGTGGCGCTTCGCCAACGTGTGTTCGGCCTATTGCAGGAAGAGTTCCTGCGCACAGAAAAAGTGCTCCTTGCGGTAACAGAACAGAAAGTACTTCTGGAAAATAATCCTGTGCTGTATCGCTCCATCCGATTACGTAATCCCTATATAGATCCGATGAGCCTGATCCAGGTAGACCTGCTGCAGCGTAAGCGTGCAAACGTTCACGATAATGCGCTTGATTATGCAATCGCTGCTACCATCAATGGCATCGCCGCCGGATTAGTCAATACAGGATGACGAACTTCGCACAGAAAAACAGAAATCATTCCACTCCCGATTCGATGAGCACCGTAGGTTGTTTTTTTATAGCCACATTTTGCGAAAGCAAAGGAGGCTCGGAGTTTCCGAGAGGCAAAGGGTGTTTTCAGCCCGGCGAGGCTGGTGCCAGCCAGCCTTAAACGCCTGCGCGTAGGCGCTGCTTCCTCCGCGCATGAGGACGGAGAACTTCGGCGGGCTGCACGCCTTTCCCCGGTGCGTATCGGCAAGCGCTCTCTGTTCGCCGACCGTATCCAGATGCCTTGGGATCCCGCCAGACTGGGAAAGACACCGTCATCGAAGCTTGGTTAGGGGTGGCGTAATCTACAGGTGCAGGTCGGGATGAAGAACGGTAAGCTACGGCTCAAGGATGGAGTGATCCCAAGGATGTGGTTCTCGCCTGAAGAACCATGCTCCTGTTCCGGCCGCGTAGTGGTACGCTAGCGGTGATCGAGAGTCAGGTGTCGCTCGCTCTCTGTACCGGGACCGACTGGCGGCCATAGACTCCAGCAGAGGCGCCGACCCGCCTCCGGCAATATTGGCTTGAGCGGAGACTCTGGAAGCTTAGCCGAGAGCATCTCCTGGTGGCTCGCATCTAAAGAAAGTGAATCCTGAATAGTGCTGGTCGATCGCTATTCTGGGAGAATAGCCATGTCCACTGGTCGCTATTCTTCGATTCTTGTATGCGTGGTTCATTAAGGTTTCGATTGAGTGTGTGCCTCGTGGCGGCCACGATTGCCACTTGCTTGACGGCCGTTGCCGCTCACGCCCAGCAGCTCTCCAAGCGGCTCATTCTCAAGGATGGTAGCTATCAACCGGCCGTCAAGTGGGAGGTTCAAGGCGATCGTGTGCACTATCTCAGCGCCGAGCGTAATGAATGGGAGGACGTGCCCGCATCGCTGGTGGACTGGGACGCTACCAAAAAGTACGAAGATGAATTATCAGCCGGTCATGCGGCGCCCTCCACCGCCGAGATCGACAAGGAAGTTGAAGCCGAACGCAAAGAGGAAGAGGCCAGAAGTCCCATCGTTGCCCCGGGTTTGCGATTGCCCGAGGATGGGGGCGTAGTGTTGCTCGATACGTTTCAAGGGCAGCCTCAGTTAAGCGAGGTTCAGCAAAGTAGCGGACAGGTGAACCAAAATACTAAGCACAATATTTTGCGGGCGACGATCAATCCCATTGCCAGCGCCAAGCAGAGCATCGAGGTTGCGGGCGCCCACGCCAAGATTCAATCCCACACGGCGCAACCTACCTTCTATATCAGTCTTGAGGAAACTGCTGACATTTCCTCCGAACAACCGCAAAAAACTGCGGCCGCACAAAAACCGTCGGATCCGCTGCGTTTCCGCATAGTGCGCATGCAGGTGAAGCCAGACAAGCGCATTGCCGGCAAGATCAAGATCACTATGGTCGGGAAAGTAAGCCAGGTGGAAAATCTGGTCCCGACGAATTCTGAGCTGATGCCCGGCACGAATTGGATCAAGCTCACACCCAAAGCTCCGCTTGCCCCCGGCGAGTACGCCGTGGCCGAGATGCTGTCCGAGGAAGAAATGAATCTTTACGTCTGGGATTTCGGTGTAAACTCTAACGCGCCGGACAATTCCGGCTCCTCGAAGCCGGATCCAGGCCTCCTCCGACAGCAGGCGGACAATCCCGCTGAGTTAAAAAAACGGTAGCTCAAAACCGGAATCCCGGCTAACCGACGGCTTCTCGATAGGCGCGCATTCTGTTTTTCTATCTCTTCCTCCATCCGCGTAATCTGGTCATCAATAAATCAATCCGCTGGGAAACCATCGACGCCGCGGACTCGGCCCGGTAAGGCTTCCACCCAGTTATGGAATCTTCCGAGGCAGTTGTCCCGGGGCAAATCCGCCGACTTTTTGCGGTTTTCCTGGACCTTCAAGCGTGGCGGTAAGCATGGCCTGCCCTGTCCCAGGATGTCGCGGGCCACTCGTCGCAATTGAATATTGCCCCATCCTCGAAGATCTCTTGGATTCGGTTCTTCAGGCGGGATCGCGCTGCCACCCCCACGGGTACGATCCCGGCTGAGTTCTCGCCAAGGTCGTAGCGCGTTGTCGGACACAAAACTTGGCTTCACGAGACCGTGCAGCACGGGCTGCGCGATCCACTTTTCCGAGTGCCGCCTTCGAGTCATCGACCGGTTGGGCA
>JBPYDQ010000263.1:0-6071 GCA_051986135.1 Terriglobales bacterium
ATTACGGCCTTTACGATATGGCGGGTAACGTTTGGCAGTGGACGACGGATTGGTACCGCTCTGATTACTATCAGTCCTTGGCCGCTACAGGTGAAGTAACACGAAACCCGAAAGGTCCGGATTCATCTTACGATCCCACTGAACCGAACCAGCCCAAGAAGGTGCTTCGTGGAGGGTCGTACCTCTGTACAGACCAATATTGCTCGCGCTACGTGGTGGGAACACGGGGTAAAGGGGAGGTCAGTACAGGCACCAACCACCTCGGGTTTCGTTGTGTTAAGGACGTCGCCAAGAAGGGATCGTTTTGATGGTTGCCTGGCTCTGAATATCAAGCTGTACCGCAGATTGTTTCGCGTTACCTGAAGCGAGCGTCCGCACCGGTTTCGTAGAGTTAGTGCGCGGCGAAATTACCCATGAATTCGTGACTGCTACGGTTTCACCTTGTCCAGCCGCACGACCTCACCTGTCTCGAGGTGGTATTCCGCCTCAAACACCGTCAGTTTACCTTGATCCTTCCCGTGTCTGAGAACTTCGCTGTGCGCGACCAGATCCCGCACGCTCTGGTGAACGTTTTCCTGGATTGCCATCTCGACAAACGAGTCTCCCTTAGCAGAATCCTTAAGCTTCATCACCGCCGTCACCGCGGGCTCAATCTTGTCCACCATTGCCTGCAAGTTTGGCGTGGGCATCTTATCTCCAGAGCAGGCCGCGGTTACCGCACCGCACTTGGTATGGCCGAGCACTACCAGGACAGTACTGCCCAAGTGTTGGAAGGCGTACTCCATGCTGCCGAGCCCGATGGCATCGGCAATGTTTCCTGCCGCTCGCACTACGAACAAATCGCCGAGGCTCTGGTCGAACACAATTTCTGGGGGCACCCGGCTGTCGGAGCAGCTCAGCACAATAGCTTTGGGGTGCTGACTCTCCGCTAGTGACCGGCGTAGACTAACCAAATCGGGTGCCTTGGGCTTCCCTTCGACAAATCGTCGGTTTCCTTCCATCAGATCGGCCCAAATCTTGTCGGCTGACACTGCCGTCTGTCTACCACTATGTCCGGCGGCCTTCTGCGTCTGAGGAGACGCGTGCGGCACGATGATGAGACTAGTCAGCAACAATGGAACGACACATGCAAGGTTGTGCTTCATAGTTACCCCGAGTCGAATCTCACAGCTAGCTGCCGCCCAGACTCGCGAACTCTCTATACAACAACAAATCCCGTGGAACGCATACGATTTTCTTGCCAAAGTTGTCTCGAGTTCACAATTGGACGGCGGTCGGCAAGTCGTCAATCAGAACAACGCAAGCAAGAAGAAGCATGATTCTCCCGTTCTCGGGCACGAGAAACTAGCAATTCTGACAGGCGAGAGGAGCCAAAGCCGGTATTTCACAAGCCTGTCGAGCAATTCCTGCATACGGCGGCTGCCGAGCATTGAATGCTCGATCGTCATGGCAGGTCTAGAATCTATGAATGGCTGAATTGGGGAAAATGCTGATTGTTTTCGGCGTTATTCTGCTGGTGCTTGGATTCTTGCTTATCGGGGCTGGTCGCATCCACCTTCCGCTGGGAAAGCTTCCGGGAGACATATATTATCGCGGGAGGAATACATCCTTTTACTTTCCTCTTGCTACTTCCATTCTCGTCAGTCTAGCCCTCTCTGCAATCCTGTACTTCATCAGCCGCTTTAAGCGTTAGTCTGTCGCAAACAATCGGTTTTAGCTGACGGCTTAAAGCAGTTTGGCATGGAAGCGATCACCTTCGTGGGTTACGCCGCCGAATGCATGCGGCAACACAAGGTTGACGCTTGTGTTCTCTGGCTGGGAGCGGAAACCGAATCCGTGATGGAAGCCGCGCGTAGTTCTCCATCCAATCGGCAGATCGTGATTCCGGGTGTTGCTGGAAGCGCCCAACGGGCGATCGGGTTTTCCAAGTACGCCATCAATCGTGTCTTTAGCGAACCGCTGGAGGCAGGCCGTGTTGAGATTATTCCGCGCCACCTGAAATGCTGGCCCACTACATGGCCACGAGCAAGGAAGTCAGCTCGGGTGATGTCCATCAGTTGTGACGCCAAACTGGCCGCAGGAATACAGCTGGAGGTTTCCTTCGCCCTGCCGACGCTGCCGCACCAAGACGAGTTTCCTGTTGCGTTTCGATACGCTTGCCGAGCGCCGCGAAACTCTCTAAGACTGGGTGCAGGATTGCCTGGAAAATTGAGCTCCACTCCTGCCTGGTTGCGACCGCATTGATGGAGGTGTCGAAAGAACTGGACTATTGCTTGCCAATCCCGCCGTCTATCAGGAGCGCCGGAATTAGGCCTTATCGCCTGCCAAAACATCGAGCACATGCTTGCACCTTTATCGACGTCATTTTTTCAACCCAACAACTCAAGGAGAGCCTCTTCCACGGACTGATGTATGCGATCGAGCTTGAGGCCCTAGGCCTGGAACGCTACGTCGAACTGTCTGTTCGCGGTGTTCTCATCACGAGCCTCGATATCTGGTGCGAGGGGAAGTTCACGTTCTTGAGGTAGACTCTCAATTTGCGTGGTCACGGGAGCAGAATTTCAGTCCGGGAGAGCAGAACCGGCTGAGGGTCAAACCGAGAACACGATAAGGCTGCGCTTGCCGTGCAGCGAGCGCGAGGCGGCAGACGCGAGCGGGCGTGAGCAGCAATTACAATAAACCATGGTGAGCACTATCACCCCTACTTCGGTTTCTGCCTCCTCTTCTCCGGAGGCCGCACAATATACGCCTGGCGAGCGGGTGCTTTTGTGGTTGATCAGCAGGATCGGCACCCTGGCCGTGCGCGTGATCGGGATGACTCTGCGCTTTTCTGTGTCGATTGAACCTGGCGGTTCCGCCTTTAATACCCACCCACTTATTCTGTGCTTCTGGCATCGCGGAATCTTCAGCTCGACTTGGGCGTTCCGCGGACAAAATATCGGTGTGATCACCAGTCAGAGTTTCGATGGGGAGTACATCGCCAGAATCATTTCAGCATTCGGATATGTACCCATTCGCGGATCGAGCAGCCGCGGAGGCGCGCGAGCATTATTGGAATCCCGGCGGATTCTTGAAGCGGCGCGAACGGTGGCGTTCACCAGCGATGGTCCGCGAGGGCCGCTCTATGTGACCAAGCCCGGACCGGTATTGCTGGCCAGCAAAACGGGTGTGCCCATCGTGGCATTTCACATCGCAGTCGAGAAGGCGTGGCTGCTCCGATCCTGGGATCGGTTTATGATTCCCAAGCCGTTTTCGCGAGCGCTGCTTTGCATGAGCAGTCAGATAGTGGTCCCGTCCGATCTGGTCGGAACGCAGCTGGATCAGTTCCATCAGGAACTGCAAAGTGCACAGGATCGTGTGCGCGAGTTTGCCGAGCTAAATGTGAGCAAGGTGGGTGGTCCGGAATTTCCTTCGAATAGATTGTGAACTGTCGTTTTTCTGAATCGCTGAAAACTCCCAGGTTACAAATTTCTGATGTTCTCAGGGAGCGCAACGTTGTCGGCGGTGAATTCCTAACTCTCGTTGACAGCTCTGTTCTGGCCCGGTAGAGTTTCTGCTTTGAGGTTTATTGAATTGCAATTCATCGGTTCGCGCGTCTACATCGCTCGATGAAGACTGGGAAACGGGTGTAAAGCCCGTGCTGCCGCGCAACTGTAAGCGAGAAAATTTGCAGCCGCTCACTGGAACTGAGTTCTGGGAAGGTCGGATGCGTAAATTTGATCTAACGTTGATCTGACTCGCAAGCCAGGAGACCGGCGCGAACCGCTGCGACAACCCCTTTCGCGTGAAAAGGAGGGATGGGCATGTCCGCTATTCGCGTGGTTTTTGCGCTCGTGTTTTTGCTGGCCACGGCCTTTGCCTGTGGAATCAAAATCAAAGTCGTCGATCCCGAAGCCGCTGCGGTTTCCGGAGCAGAGCTAATCCTGTCGCGTAATGGCAACCTCAGTCCTGTTTCAATACAGAGCACGGCAGCCGATGGAACCGCGGTTGTAGCTTTTGCTGCCAGCGGCGAATATCAGTTGCGTGTTCTGGCGCCTGGATTCGCTGCCGAACAGATTTCGTTGACCGGTTCGGAATCCCCGATCACGGTTAGCCTGCGACTGGCCAGCTCAACTGAAACCGTCGTGGTGACCGCTACCCGGACTCCCGCCCCGGAACAAGAAACAGGAGCAAGCGTCTCGGTTGTAGATCGTGACCAGCTTGTTCGGATGCAGGCGTTCGCAGCATCGGATTTGCTGCGCTTCTTGCCCGGAGCCATTGTCGCCACCGCTGGACAGCCAGGCGGGATTGCATCTCTGTTCGTTCGCGGCGGCGACTCCCGCTACAACAAGATCATGGTGGATGGCGTACCCATCGATGATCCCGGGGGAACCGTCGACCTCGGTGTGGTTCCATTAGAGGAAGCCGACCGGGTGGAATTCCTGCGAGGGACGCAGAGCACGCTCTATGGCTCGGATGCGATGACCAGCGTGGCTCAGATCTGGACCCGTACCGGCAGCACTCCTGTGCCACGGCTGCAAATTGGCGCCGATGGCGGCAACTTTTCGACCGCGCACGGTTATGGCTCGCTGAGCGGTGTCCATGGCCGCCTCGACTACAATCTTTTCGGCGACCAGTTCAATAGCAGCGGTGAGGGGGTGAACAACTACTATTCGAACACGCTGGAGGGCGCCAACATGGGAGCGACGATCACCGATGGTGTGTCCCTGCGCCTGCGTGCGCGTCACTTTGACAGCAGTTCCGGAGTTTCGGGCGAATGGAACTTCAATGGTGTTCCCCTACTGCCGCCTGATGTCGACCAGCATGCACATCAGAACAATCTGCTGGGCAGTGCTGAGTTGCTGATCTCGGGCCAGTCTCGCTGGCAGCACCGGTTGACTGCATTCGAGTACCACGGACAGCGGCTGAATACCGACACGGTTGCCGATCGGGGATGCGATCCCGCTGCTTTCAATTTTTTGGATTGCTATTTTCTGGACACCGCCAGCATTAACCGGGCGGGCTTCGCTTACCAGGGCGACTACACGCCGGTAACCTGGGCGCAGACCACCGTCGGTTATGAATTTGAAGACGAAAACGGAAATTTCGATTCCGTGTTCCTGACCACCGACCTAAATAACAATCCCATCATCGCGCCCAACCTCACCCACGGGCTGCGCTTGAATCATGCTGTGTATGCGCAGCAGCAGGTAAGACGCGGACGTTTTTCCATTGTCGGCGGAGCGCGTTTTGTTCACAATGCAAGCTTCGGCAACCGCGTGGTCCCCCGGATCGCGGCCAGCGTTGCCCTGTTTCGTGGCGGCGAATGGCTGTCCGGAACAAGGCTGCGGGGAAGTTACGCGACGGGAATTAAGGAACCGAGATTCGAAGAATCGTTCGGCATCTCCGGAATCTTTCCGACCAATCCCAACCCCAATCTGAAACCGGAAGAAAACCGATCTTTCGAGGGTGGCGTTGAGCAAGCTTTCTTTGGCAATCGCTATTCCCTCTCCGCGCTCTATTTTCACAACTCGTTCCTCGACCAAATCGAGTTCACTACCGCGCCGGTGACGTTCGCGGGCGAATACATCAATATCAATCGAAGTCGGGCGCATGGGGCGGAAGTGGAGTTCGATGGCCGAGTGAGCAATCGGTTGCGGATGACTACCAGCTACTTCTATACCTCAACCCGGATCGTCGAGGCGCCGCTTTGCACACCAGAAACCTTTTGTGATCCTCTCCTTTTTGCCGGAAAGCCACTGCTCAGGCGACCGAAGCATGCGGGGAATTTTGTGCTCAGCTACCTGAGACAACGGTGGGGCGCAGATGTGGCCGGAACCTTCGTGGGGCGACGGCCGGATTCGGATTTCCTGGGATTTGGTGTCGACCATGGCGCAGGCTATGGGCGCGTGGATGTGGGCGGATGGTACGCGATCACCAGACGTCTCACGGCCTATGCCAACGTCAACAATGCTCTCAACCATCATTACCAAGAGGTGGTTGGCTATCCAGCACTAGGAGCCAATTTTCGAGCCGGACTGCGTTTCAGAATCGGAGGAGAATAGGGATCGGTCTGAAATGTGCAAAATTGC
>JBPYDQ010000264.1:0-3560 GCA_051986135.1 Terriglobales bacterium
AACGGAATCGTGACGATCGCTAGCAACCACTCCGTCGACGAGACCGTGTCCAGGCTGACCGGCATCCTGCAATCCAAGGGCGTTACACTCTTCGCCTTGGTAGACCACAGCGGCGAAGCCGAAAAAGTGGGAATGAAAATGCCCCCCACCAAGCTGCTGATCTTCGGCAGCCCTAAGGCTGGCACTCCACTCATGCTTGCCGCGCCCAGCATCGCCATCGACTTGCCATTGAAGATACTTGTGTCGCAAGACGCCCAGGGGAAAGTCTGGGTCTCCTACAACAGCCCGGACTATCTGGAGAAGCGCCACGGTTTTTCTCCAGATCTGTTGCCGAACATCGCTGTCGTGGGAACTCTGGCAGCCAAAGCCGCAGAATAGCGGGCAAGTGTCATCCTCGTGCGCAGGCTGCACAGGATCCAGTCTATGTTTGGGTTGCTGTGGGAAGCCCTGAGTCAAACTTGTGCGAAAAAAAATCCCACTCAGGCACAACCCGAGTGGGAATATTTGCAAACGCAAATGTATGCGTCGACCAATCGCATCAATTTCCAGCGTAAGAAGCCCAGGCCGGCTAGCATGCCCGAGCCCATGAGCGCGAGGCTGCCCGGTTCTGGCGTCGGAGAGGCTACAAAGCCTACCACACCGTCGCTGGCATTCGTATGGAAGCCGACCAGTTGGCCGAGGTCGTTGATACCATTGATCACCGTGCTGCCGGCGACGCCGCTCGGATCGTCAACGGTATAGAAAAGGATACGTCGAACGTACTCGGCGGCGATATATCCGTGGAATACGCCCATCGAATTCAGATAGAAACCCACCGCAGTGCCGGCGTTGATTCCCACCGCCTGATGATTTCCCGTACCCGTCGGGAAACCGCTGACATACGTAAATGTGCCTCCCGACTCCTTGAACGACATCTGTAGTGTCGCCCCCATGGGATCGGTGGAGGAATACCCTACTGCCTTGAGGCCATCGTTGATACCCAGTAGCTGGTTGAATGCCGTGCCTGCCCCATCGACGATGGTGTAGGTACCGGCATTGAACGTGAAGCCGTGCGTCGTGCCCATCTGGTCAACGTAAAAACCGTGCGTCCAGCCGTTGTTGTTAACGCCGATCACCTGTGTCTGGGCGGCCATCGGAGAATTCTCTGGCGTGAAGGTGTTTGGTAGCACCAGGGTGAACCCGTGGTTTGCAATGACCGTTCCATCGCCCCAATATCCTGCGATGGTGCTGGAATTGTTGATCCCCCAGCAACTGCCTAAAAGCAGTATCGTTGGGGTTAGCCACGGACAGAAAATTGTAGCTTGGAGCCGCCCGCCGCAGCAGCCAGGGCTAAAGACACGACGACTACCAGCTGAGCGCTCTGAAGTCTATGTAGCATTTTTTCTCCTCCAGGAGTCAAAGCACTTTGGACCAATGCAGTCCATGGGAGATTTGAGAGTTGACGAATAGAAACGCAAGCAAGGGCCGCGGCTAGCGGAAACTTCAACCCTTATCAGCCGGCATGCGTGACCAGGGAACCGCCCTTACAGCTTCGCTCTCACCAGACGAAATCCAACAATCTGCAGCGCAACTCGTTTGGTTGCAAGCTTCAGGGTGACACTACAACATTGTTCAATCACCCTTGCGGTGCGGTGGATTCTACACCGGCCTACCAGATAATCAGGTGAATACGATACAAAAAGTTAGCTAAGTGAGAAGAAGTTTGCTGTTAGCACTGAAGTCCTACTCTGATTACACGGCTACTTTCATATTTTCGACTCAGAGCGCATTTGGAATGCGGCCGTAAAGTGTCATCTCTGATCCCCATTCGCTCATTCGTTGCAGACTCCGGCTACCCACGTCACTGCACGAAGTGATGCCTGACCTTGTTCGCGCAGTTCGGCTCGTCAATCCTGAGAATGTGCCGAAGCCATCGTCAGCCTTGCCCGCCGCTGACCTCGCTACCCAGCGCGACCGCGCCTTTGCCGACCAGTCATGCGCGGTGGAAAAGAAGCTTGCCCGCCTCCGCTTGCGCAGGTTCCTACAGACACAGGGAATCCTCTTTTCGATCGGAGCATTTGATTTGCCTGACGCTCTGGGCTCTGCGCATACCTTTTGGGTTTCTCCCCGCGATGACGCAACTGTCGTCGTGCTGGCAGTGCAGTGACACATATCACTGCGTCCTACCTCTCCTTCAATTTCACTAGCTTTGTGCATCTCGATGGCCTACTTCGCGATCAGCTTATCGGCGACGTAATCAACCTCATTACCGGCACCAGCTTTGTGATGTTCGGATTAGTGGCGCTGGTAATTGCCGGCATTCGCCGCCGTGCAACTGGCGTTCGCGCCATTTTCCTGTTGGGAATCTGGATGATCATCTACGGCTCCCAGCGGTTCAACTACAACTCGCTGCTACTGGCGCTTGAGCCAAACTGGATGGTGGTCTCCACCCACTACCTGCGTGTCATTACCACCTATGTGGTTCTGGTGGTCGCTCTGCTTACCTTTCGTGAACTCACTCTTGGGTTCGTTCGGAAGTACCTGGGCCTCATGGCCGTTGCTGCTTTCATTATATTCATTTTAGGCTTCGGCAAATATCTGCTCACTGGCCAGGAAGACTGGCTGGTGAGCTACAACCAGCTGCTTGCTACTGCTTCTCTTCTTTTATGGGTACCCTTTCTGGCTTTCCCGAAGTTTGCACGCAAGTACACTGTCCTCCAGGGCCGCGGAGTCCTGCTCATGGGTTACACCATATTTGGCCTCCAGGCTCTGCTCGTCAACCTCCTGCGGCCCTTTGGCTACGAGTTTTACACTGTTGTTGACGACCTCGCCTTTGCCACGTTTATTCTCGCCCTAGGTTATGTCGCAATGAAGGGCGTGTACGCCAGCGAGCGCCGTCTTTCGTCCATCGAGAACGAACTCGCCATCGCCCGACAGTTGCAATTCTCCATCCTTCCAACGACCACGCCCGAACTGCGCAACTTGCGAGTTGCGGCGGTCTATGAGCCAATGACCGCCGTCGCTGGCGATTTCTACGAATTTCTTTCCGTCGACGATCGGCATGCAGGCTTTCTCGTCGCCGACGTCTCCGGTCACGGCGTCCCCGCTGCCCTCATCGCCTCAATGATCAAAGTCGCAGCCCAATCGGTGATGGCCGATGCCCCTAACCCGTCCCAAGTCCTGCACCGTCTCCAGGAGATTCTCGGCAGCGATTTGCGCGGGCAGTTTGTCTCCGCCGCTTATCTGTGGATTGACACCGAAAACCGCATCGCACGCTACTCTGCCTCAGGACACCCGCCCCTTCTGTTCTGGTGTGCCGGTTGTGCCCAGACGAATCGAATCGAGAGCAATGGCCCGCTCTTCGGTACTCCGTGCGATCCAGAGTTCCCAACCCACGAATTCCCGTTTGCTTCCGGCGACCGTTTTCTGCTCTACACCGACGGCCTCAGCGAACCCGAAAGTGCATCCGGTGAGCCCTTCGCCGATCGCAAGCTCGACGAAATCTTCCGCGACCATCAAACCCGTCCCCGCCGCCGAACTCGCTCTCCTTATCCTCAACGAAGTCCGCGCCTGGCCGCCCG
>JBPYDQ010000265.1:0-6542 GCA_051986135.1 Terriglobales bacterium
AGGGCGGCCAGAACCATAAACGGTATGGTGGCGAACAACAAGAAGAGCTGTAACGACAACATGTTGCTGAGTGGCGTTGATCCATTGAAGGGACCGCGCCCATGAATAGAGCCCCAAATCGAGAAGAAGGCAACAACAAGCATCGACGTTGCGATCCCCGTGGTTCCAAAACGCAAAGCAGACCACAGCAGAAACGGGGCAAGCGAATAAAGGAGCGCAGGGCTGGCCCCAGCGGAAGCCACAAAACTGAAGTACCCCAAAATTACTAACCCTGAGATCAGAGCCAACGCTTCGACCTTGTAAGCAACTGACTTTGGTTTCCCCGTGAGGGCTGTGTTCACCCAACCCAAAATGGCCGGGGTCAGAGTGAGCAGCGCTAACGCCTCCGTGAGAAGGCTAATCCTCCACATGAGCCAGTAGTTCCCCCTCAACCCGACCGCAGCGACGAAAGCTCCACCGATCGGTGCAAGGATCACTGCGAAGAGTAAATACAAGGCGAGGCGCTTAATGCTGTTGAGACGAGGTATACCGCCAAGCATGTAGCTCACGCCCAAGGCGGCGACTAGAACTTTGACAATATCGCTTAGGTTGAGCCAAACAATGGAACGCATCGTCAGGTCTGTCTGCATGTCGTACAGAACAAATCCTCCAACTCCTGCTGCCATGGCTGCTGGCCAGATCTTCCTAGGAGTGCACAACAACACTGCAACCAGAAACGCGCAGCCCGGCCAAAGAGGCCACACCATCTCAGGGCGCAGCACCAATGCACTCCCGAGCATGTCCGAGAGGTAACAAAACGCCGCTACTATGCACACTAGGATTCCAGCGTAATACGGCGAATTCAGAGTTGCCAGACTAGATTGCTTCGACATTTTGCCTCCCACTCTGAGGATAAGAGACGATGCGACGTCGCGCATTACGACGATACCAAGGCGTTCACCTTGCGGAAGTTATTGCGGAGGTTGATTATAGCGCGCGCGATTCTCGATGGGCGCGATCAGGCCAACAGCATCGGCCCGAGACGGCTTGCCCAAGCCTGGTGACCTAACCCCTGGGCGCTGGCGGGGACAACAATCCATATTGGTAGAACAGGCGCTGGTTCAGCGCGTTACTGGCCTAAACATTTTCCGAAATGGTGGCTTAGGCCGAAAGTGGTCAATCAGTGAAATACGGCTGTCCCTAGCGCAAAATTCGATGGTATTGAAGGAGAGTAAGCGGCAGGCAAGAGGCAACGAAATTTATAGGGTTCTTGGGATTCCGTGCTCGCATTGCAGGACCAACGAATAAAGCGCTGCAGAGGGGCGCGAGGCGTAGATCGACTCCGGTGCTTAATAGGAACTATTAATAAGGGAGGAGGTTTGCTCAGGCGGCGCGTCGTTTGTAGCGGTGGTGAAGCCGACCGACCAGTGTACCGCCACAGCTCGCCCCACTTCCACCGGCTGAATGGGTCGCGGCTGGGGCGAATCCTTGCCTAACGAGAGATGGTTTCGGGACTGGTGATAGTTCTCGGGGGGTGAAGAGCACGGCGTAGCGATGAACATGATCCAATGGTCCAGGCAGAGTTCCACAGAGTTCTCTGCAACTGCTGTTGACTGAGCGAATTGAGACAATGCGGCAGCCCCCAAATTTCCGGCTTGTTTAGCGGGTCAATTTTTTTGGGAGCCGAATTCCAACGCTATCGTTTTCTTCCGAGAAATCATACTCGCCGAGCAGGTAGATGACTTTGGACGAAAGCTATGTGCCGATCGGCGGGTCGTCGAGAGTGCAAGCGGGCGTCGGCGCCATTGCTGCATTCCAGTGAGGTAGTGCTATGCTTGTCGTATTCTTAACGTCGCAAAAAAACCGCGGACCTCTAAGCCAGCGGTAAAGAATCGGGAGATCCGATGTTTACACGACGGCGGTTCCTGGCTACTGCAGCCTGCACCGTGGCTGCAGCACGTTTTCACGCGCAGGGCCAAGGCAAGGTTCGGGTTGCGCTCAGCATCTCGAAGGAGGCGACTGGTCCTCATATGCCGAGCGACTTTGTCGGCTTGTCTTATGAGGTGCAACAACTCGCGGATCCGAATTTCTTTTCGGCGCAGAATCGCGGCCTGATTCGCGAGTTCAAAGCGCTGTGTTCGACTGGCGTTCTGCGCCTTGGGGGCAACACCAGCGAGTTCGCTTACTGGAAACCTGCGCCTGATTCTCCCGAACCAGAGCATCCGCAAGTCCGTGAAGTCACTGGCGAACCGAAAGCTCAGTTCTACGCTGTGACGCCCGGGGCAGTCAGGAACCTGGCGGAGTTTCTTCAAGCCACTAGCTGGACCTGCGTGTACGGCATTGGTATGGGGACGAATACACCGGCACGCGCCGCCGAAGAAGCGGCCTTTGCAGCCAAGACCCTAGGCAGTCGCCTGCAATATTTCCAAGTCGGAAACGAGGCGGATCTCTTTGACCGGCACCTGCGCGATCCGAAGACGTGGTCGGCCAAGACGTATCTTGAGGAATGGCTCAAGCTGGCGAGGGCCATCACAGATCGGGTGCCCACAGCAAAGTTCGGCATGCCCGATGTTGCGAGCAAAGCGTCATGGCTGACCGAGATTGCCGATCAGTGGTCCTCAATCAAGTCTCCCCCCAACGTAACGACGCTCACTCATCATTATTACTTTGGCGGGCCGGCCACGAACCCCGACGTCAATATTCCGAACCTGCTGAAAGCGGCGACGATGCAAAAAGTGCAGAGCACAGCGAATGCCGCAACGGCTGCGGCCAGCAAGATTGGCGCGCGCGTTCGGATGACCGAAGGCAACACGTGCTATCGCGGAGGCAAACCCGGTGTCTCCGACGTCTTCGCCGCTGCACTGTGGGCGGCCGACTATTCGCTGCTGCTGGCCAGTAATGACTACTCAGGCGTAAATCTACATGGGGGTACGGGGAAATCTGTGGCCAATTCCGTCGGGGGATCGTTGCCCGGTGATGCGCTCCTTGAAGCCAATGGCGAAACCCCCGAACAGATTGCCGCACACCCGCATCCTTTCTATACACCGG
Organism: Terriglobales bacterium; assembly: GCA_051986135.1. Lineage (GTDB taxonomy): Bacteria > Acidobacteriota > Terriglobia > Terriglobales > Acidobacteriaceae > Gp1-AA122. Next base: position 3,028 of record JBPYDQ010000265.1, read on the forward strand.
TTGCGACATTTGGCTCGGACTATCTGTTGGAGCCTGTCGCGTATGGGCTCAAGTTTGCGGGCTCGTTCAGCGGCGGAACACTGTTGAAGACGGAGTTCTCGACGAAGTTTCAGGAAGCGGGAGTCAATGCCACGGCCTATGCTGCGAACCTTCCAGGCGGGAAGACATCGCTGATTATTCTGAATAAGGACGCGGCACCGGACATCGAGGTGGAACTCGATTTTGGTCGCGACGCACGCGGAGTCGTGAAAACCGAGACATTGCACGCGCCAACACTCGAAAGCCGCGAAGCATACATCACAGCGTCAACCAAGAACGATTCGCTCAAGCAGGGTCGGTGTACCGTCACGGTGCCCCATGCAACGGGATTACGCGTGACGGTTATCTGATTTGACGGCAGGTTCCCTTTATCAGTGGATCAGTTTGAAATCGAAATAAGCCAGGTTCATGCTGGCGAGCGTCAGTATGTGGACGGTGAGCACGTTCTTGCCTTTGTCGAGATGCAGTTTGAAAAGCTGCGAGGCCAGATTCCAGTGGTGCCATTGACGCCAGGCCAGCGGGTCTGCGGGATCATTAGTCGTCGCGATCGGCACAGGGCCGATTGCATGCTTCCCATTTACATTGATTGATATTGTCCCGCCGCGATTCGACGTGTACAGGAAGTCGGCTGCGTATGATCCCGCATGTTTCACATCGACCGTAACGTTGAACCACTCTCCGGGTTCCGTCCAGCCAACATAGGGAAGGTCTGCGGGAGGAACAACTTTGTCGAACGGGATTGTCGTCGACCAGATCTGGCTTCCGGTTGAACTTCGTGTATGAAGAATCCACTCCCTCATGGATACGAAATTCATTGAGATAGGTCCCATCGACCGGATTTAATTCGCCACTGCCGTGATTCTTCGGGTCGGTGCCGTGATACGCGACTCCTTCGCCGCCGAGACCGTAGTAGGCGCACAATACCCGACCCGGTTTCTGCGGACCGCCCTGGTAGTGGGTGTCGTGATAAAGCAAGCCCTTATATTGGCTCAAAAATGATTGGGAAAATGCAGTCGGAGCCATCAACGCGGCCATGAAGCACAAGGAAAAGAGTTTCAGTCTCATCTTCCAACTCCACCCAGCGATCAGCTGACCTGGAAAGTTCAACCCCTTTCGCTTTGCCAAGAACGCGCGAGTACTTCTTTTCCGTCCCGTTATTCCATCCGGAGCGTGGGACTATCCTGCTTCGCTTTCTCTCTGTGCCTCTCTGATGTCAACCTTAGGTGGCGCGCACCTCAAGACGCAGCCCTATCGCCTTAAGGGATCGCCGATAGGCTGCGCAGCTCAGGACTCCTCGGTTTTTTGGCCCCGCCCCCGCGCGCGTCACTGCCCACTAGACGCATTGGTGTATACGGTGTACACTAATCTGGTATACGGTGTACACATGTCTGAAAATCACACTGCCAACAAGATCATCGCAGCCGGCCGACGGCTGCTCGATGCTGAGGGCTCCGAGGCGGTCACGATGCGCCGGATTGCGAAATCTGTGGGAATTACTCCCATGGCGATCTATCGGCACTATCCTGACCGCGACGCTCTTTTGAATGCTCTGGCTGATGAAGGCTTCCGAGAACTGGCAGCTTGCCTGGCGCGCAGCCGCACTTCCGGCATGGTGGAGGAACGACTCATGCGCCTGGTCGACACCTTCCTGGAACATGCGCTCAAGAACCCGTGCCTGTTTGAGTTGATGTTTCTGAAGCCACGTCCCGGGGCTCGGCGCTTTCCGGAGGACTTCGAAGCCGGCGCGTCGCCCACGGCCAATTTCATTGCGGAGGTCGTCCGCGATGGAATTCAGCAAGGATACTTCCGCGAGGATGACGTGTGGGAAATCGTCTTTGAGACCGGGGCGCTTTCGCACGGCATGATCATGCTCTTTCTCGGCGGACGCATGGGAATGTCCACCGCGCGTTTTCGCAAATTTTACCGGCGCTCGTTCAGGAGGTATATCCGTGGCATTCGCAGCTAAGAGAAGCGGCCTGGTTAATGCTCTTGTGGCAACGGCAACCACAGCGGTGCTCGTGTACTTCGGAACCGGACTCTTTCCGGTCTGGCCACTGATGTGGTTTGCCCCAATTCCTGTGTTGCTGTTCGCGTCGCGCAATTCCTGGCGGAGTGCGGCGCTGGTGGCGTTCTGTGCGTGGTTCCTGGGTGCCCTGAATCTGTTGCACTACTTCAACTCGCTGCTGCGGTTGCCCACAGCAGTGCAGGTGATCATCTTCGGTGTGCCGTCTGTTTTGTTCGCAATTTCTGTGTTATTCTTTCGCGCTCTATTGAGGAGCGGGGCCTGGTGGAGTGCGGCGTTGGGATTTCCGGCCGCGTGGGTCTCGTTCGAGTATCTCGTCAACCTTGCCTCTCCGCATGGTACAGGAGGCAATCTCTCTTATTCACAACTGAACTTCCTCCCATTTCTGCAACTCGCCTCGATCACAGGTCCGTGGGGGATGAGTTTTCTGTTGATGCTGTTTTCGTCGTCAGCAGTGGTCGCGATCGACTCGCGACGCACTGCACCAAGACAATCGTGGCGTGTTCTGGGAACGAGTCTGGGCTTGATCGCGCTGGTCCTGCTGTTCGGCGCACTCCGGCTTTCCTCCAGCCAACCGGGCCAACGCGTCAAAGTCGGACTAGTCGCCTCCGATCAGCCGCAGAACGTGGATGTGGCCCACGGAGGGCAGGACGCCGAGCGACTCTTCAGCGCTTACGAGCAAGCAGCGGCAGATGTCGCATCCGGCGGAGCGCAAGTGATCGTGCTGCCGGAAAAGCTGGCGGTCGTGTTGGCGTCTGATGGCGGGAAGACCGACGCACTCTTCCAATCGTTGTCCGACAAGACGGAAGCCATGTTCGTGGTCGGCATGGTCTACGTCGATGGGCCCCTGAAGTACAACCGCGCGCGCATATACACTCCGCATGTCCCGGTCCAAAGCTACGACAAGCACTACATGCTCCCTCCATTTGAATCGAATCTGAAACCGGGCACGTCCATCTTTACCATGTCGAAGCCAAGCGGCACGTGGGGCGTCGCCATCTGCAAAGACATGGACTTCACTCCTCTTTCGCGGCAATACGGCAACGCCGGAGCCGGGCTGATGCTCGTTCCCGGCTGGGATTTTGTTCTTGACCGATTCGAGCACGGTCACATCGCCGTGATGCGCGGAGTCGAAGACGGCTTCAGCATCGTGCGCGCGGCCAAGCAGGGATATCTCACCGTGAGTGACGATCGCGGACGAATCCTCGCCGAGACACGCAGCAACTTGGCACCATTCGCGACGCTGCTGGCGGATGTTCCTGCAGGACATGAGAGGACGATCTATTCCTGGCTGGGAGACTGGTTCGGATGGCTTTCGTGTGCGCTGTTCGGTTATCTGCTGCTGCGCAATCTGCTCGACCCAAAGCGGACCGATTCCGTGCAGAGCACGTTGGAAGACGCCGTTAAGATAGTCAGCGCCAAGGATGGCGCGCTTGCCCGGGCGGTGGAGGAA
>JBPYDQ010000266.1:0-6257 GCA_051986135.1 Terriglobales bacterium
TCAAAGCCTGCGCCAGAATCGCTGACCGCGAGATGAACCTCATCCGATGATAGCCACAATCGTACCCCAAAGTGCCGTACCCCGCTGTGTTTTGCTGAATTGTAAAGGGCCTCTTGCAGAACTCGGAAAAGGCAAAGCGCAATGTCTGGCGATAGACGGCTCGGCAGATCGTGTGTGTTGACGTCAATCTCCACATTCTGCTGTTCGCCGAACTCCCTGCAGAAGCTTCTCACAGCTGCCGTTATGCCGAGATATTGCAGCTTTGAAGAGTGCAATTTGTGTGACAGGGAGTGAATGTCAGAAACGATCTTGAAGGCCTTTTGCTTTAGTGCGCCCACACTGCTACGAACTTGAGCAGACAAATCACGGGAGTTCTTTTGGAGTTGGTCTAGCTCAACGGCCAAGAGCGATAACCGCTGGCCGATGTCGTCGTGCAGCTCTCGGGCGATCCGCCCACGTTCTTGCTCCTGCGCTTCAATTAATTGTCGGCTTATGCCTGCGAGCGCCTCTTCCACCTGTTTGCGCTCGGTGATGTCCTGCATAATACAAGCAACTCGATCAACACCCGTAGCACCTTCGATGGGAAAGTACGAGACGGATACGTCCCTCTCCCCAACCTCAGGATACAAATATTTCATCTCGTATCTAACAACTTTGGCTTGAAAACACTCATCCAGTTTTTCCTTGACGACGGCATCAAATACTCCTGGGTTTAACACTTCACGAGCCGAGTGCCCCACCACTTGCCCTTCTGTCAGCTTCCGCATGTTCAAGAACTTACGATTGGCAATCAAATAGCAGTATTCTCGGTCAACCACTGTGATCATCTCTTCTGAGCCTTCCACCGCCCTTTCGTATTCTCGCAGTTTGTCTTCCGCCAACTTGCGCTCTTCTACCAGGGCGGCCAGAACCATAAACGGTATGGTGGCGAACAACAAGAAGAGCTGTAACGACAACATGTTGCTGAGGGCCGTTGATCCATTGAAGGGACCGCGCCCATGGATGGAACCCCAAATCGAGAAGAAGGCAACAACAAGCACCGACGTTGCGATGCCGGTGGTTCCAAAGCGCAGAGCAGACCACAACAGAAACGGCACAAGCGAATAAAGGAGCACAGGGCTGGCCCCAGCAGAAGCCACAAAACTGAAGTACCCCAAAGCTGCCAACCCTGAGATCAGCGCCACCGCTTCGATCTTGTAAGCCACTGACTTCGATTTCCGTCCCAGCACTGTGTTCACCCAACCCAAAATGGCCGGGGTCAGAATAAGCAGCGCTAACGGCCCTGCGAGAAGGCTGATCCTCCACCCGAGCCAATAGTTGCCCCTCAACCCGAACGCGGCGACAAAAGCTCCACAGATCGGGGCCAGGATCACCGCGACGAGTAAATACAGAGCCAGGCGCTTAATGCTGTTCAGGCGAGGTATATCGCCGAGAGTGTAGCTCACGCCCAGGCCAGCGACCATAACCGTGACACCACTGCCGAGGTTGAGCCAAACAATGGAACCTAGAGTCAGGTCTGTCTGACTGTCGTACACAACAAATCCTGTTAGTCCGGCCGCCACAAGTAGCGGCCAAATCCTTCGTGGCACCACCAACAACACTGTCAGCAAAAACGCGCAACCCGGCCATAGCGGCCAGACCAGCTCCGGGCGCACCTTCAATGAACTTGCTAGCATTTTGGCGAAGTAAGACAGCGCTGCTACTAGGCAAATTAGGATTCCGGCATGAAACGGGGAACTCAGACGAGCCGGACTAAATTGTTTCGACATGTGCCTCCCACTCTGGGGGAGAAACAGGGCGATGTCGCATCATTATTAAATCGATGTCGCATCATTATTATTAGTATTATTAGTCTAAAACGATAACAAAATCCTTCACCTTGGGGGGGTCACTGCGGCGGTTCACCATAGCACGGGTAATCGAGATCCATGGTCAGGCGCACATCCATTGAGGTTGGCTCGTCCGGTGTCGGGCAACAGCGTCTTTACCCCGGCCTCGAGAAGGTGCGCAGCGCTAAATGCGAACGTCTGCCGCGCGAAACGCCGCGGCAGTGAAAAACCTGCCAGTCCAACGCACTGGCACCCCTGCCTAATCGGAACTATTGATAAAGGAGGAGGTTTGCTCGGCGGCGCGTCGTTCGTAGCAGTGCTGAAGTCCACCGACCAGTGGTACCGGCGCGACTCCCCCATTCCACCGGCTAAATTGGTCGCGGATGGGGCGAATCCTTGGTAGCGAGAGATGTTTCGGGGCTGGTGATAATACTCGAAATACGAATGAAGAGTACGGCTTAGCGAGACTTCGTTAAACACGATCAGATGGTTCAAGGCACTCGCGCCGAATCGAACCAATAACCTGCTCGACGTAGGCCCGGTGCCAGGGGGGACGCGGGATGGACAAAACCGCGTGGATTCCGCCTCCCGAAATTGCTGTCCCGCCCACGGTGCGGTGGAATAGCCAGTCAGGGTGCGGTGGACAATGCGACGCCGGTCATGGGCCAACCGCAGAAAATCCGTAAAGGACCCAGAAAAGCATGGCAGCACGCCGATCTGGTGCCGCAGAGCCAGGTTCTCCAACTCGAGGGCCGCGTGAACGAAAGATCGAACGCCGATCGGCAATTAGGGCAAGAAAAATGACCCTGCGCAAAAGCGGAAATAGTGAAAGAACTAAAATTGCCCCGGCTCAGACAGAATAGAGATTTCTGACAGGGACAAACATCGATGGGCTGGTGACTATCGGGGGAACCGGCCTCAGATTTCCCGCAGAGACGCCGCGACAGCTTGGCATAGCCGACTCGCGGCCTTGGCTTTTGGGACGTAAGTTGTCTGACCGACGCCAAGAGCGGCCTTCATGACGTCGCTGTCGTTGTCGTGTGTCAGGAAGACTATCCTCGACTTGGGAGATTTCTTCCTAATCATCTTGGCAGCTTCGATCCCATTCAAGCGCGGCAGGGTAATATCCAGAACTACGATATCCGGCTGCAATTCACTTGCTTCCTGGACAGCCTCCTGCCCATCGGACGCCTCGGAAATGATCTTCCATTCTGGATGCGCCGCCAAGATCTGGCGAATTCGCGCCCGCCAGTCAGGAAAATCATCGACGATGAGAATACGCGCAAAGATGAAAGGTGTCACGACTTGGCCGACTCTCGATTGAGGCGCGTCATTCAAACCGCAGCCCTCCGATTGCGCAGGAAGCGTTAACTTTTCATGCCAGAGTCGTCACCAACTGGGTCTTTGGCACAAAGCAATCGCCGACCCTCGCCGACTCTTCTGGTAACTCAGTACCGGAAATCGTGATGATCGTTACTGTCGGCTGCATGACCCGAGGGCGTTGAGCAATCTCTGCCCAGTCATTGGCGGCATTTCATAGTCGAGGACCACAAAGATCGACGTTGCCCCCTTAGTCTCGACTGGGACCTCTTAGCCGGAGTGTTCAGGGATTGACTTCTCAAGTTCGAGCAATCGTCACATTCGTCATGAATACCCAGCACGCTGAGACTGGCAGCCATTTCTGCCGTTCATGTCACCCAGGGGCTCGACAAACTCCGCAGCGTTTCTATTGCGAAAGGGCAATGTGCCGGGTCGCCGGGCACGACGCAACGAACCTGTTAATGAATTTGGAATAAGCAGCTAACTCGCTGTAAAAAAAGAAGCTATTCTGACTTGTGACCTGCTATGCTAAGTCGTGCCGTTGCAGCAGCTCCGGTCCACATCTCGGTTTGCCCGCTTTGGATCCTTCGAGGTTGATCTCCGCGAACGCAGCCTCACAAAAGCGGGCGGCCGTATTCATCTGCAAGAGCAGCCCCTTCGAATCCTGACACTGTTGTTGGAGCGTCCGCGTGAACTGGTCACGAGGGAGGAAATCCGCGAGCAAGTTTGGCCGCATGATACGTTCGTGGATTTTGACGCCGCGTTGAACACCGCAATGCGGAAGCTGCGCGAAGCCTTGAACGATTCGGCCGACAACCCAAAGTTTGTGGAAACGGTTCCGCGGCACGGCTACCGTTTTGTGGCTCCGGTGGCTTGGGCACCCGAAGAACAGGCCGTCGTTCGAATCGAGTCCCGTGCCTGGAGACACTCTTATGTCTGGTTCGCTGCCGCCGCTTTGATCCTGGCGGGCGTAGGGGTTGCAGGTTTCCGGCATTCCCGTCGCGCTAGTTCCAAAATCACTCCCGAAGACACCATCGTTCTCGCAGATTTTGTTAACAAGACAGGCGAGACAACCTTCGACGACTCTCTGAACACCGCCCTGAGCGTCTCTTTCAGGCAATCTCCCTTTTTCAAGGTGCTGTCAGACAGCGAGGTCGCGACAACCTTACAGCGGATGACTCGTCCGGCCGGCACCCAACTGACGACCGAGGTAGCCCGCGAGCTTTGCCAGCGGGCCGGCAGCAAGGCCTATCTTGTCGGATCGATTGGCACTCTGGGCAGCAAGTACGTGGTCGGGTTGAAAGCCGTCAATTGCCGGAACGGAGACACGCTCGCGTCGGAGCAATCGATCGCGGCGTCCCAGGAGAGCATCCTCGACGCACTGGACGAGGCATCATCGAGGCTCCGGCGCGAACTCGGAGAATCGCTAGCTTCAGTCCAGAAGTTTGACGTAGCGTTGGCGCGCGCTACAACCCCGTCGTTCGAGGCCCTAAAGGGGTACAGCCAAGGGCTGAAGGCTTTCAGTGAGAAGGGCCCTACCGCATCTTTGCCTTACTTTCAGCGCGCCCTTGCTCTTGATCCTAATTTTGCAGTTGGCTATAGGGCACTGGGCTTGGACTACTCCGGTCTCGGGGAGGTAGACCGGGCCAGGGAGTACTTCAGCAAGGCATTTCAGTTGCGGGATCGTGTCGGGGAGTGGGAAAAGTTGGCGATCACTGCCGACTACTATCTGAATGTAACCGGGGAACTGGACAAGGCAACTGAGACCTATGAGCAGTGGATCGAGAGCTACCCCCGCGATGACGGACCTTATTCGACTTTGGGCATTGTCTATGCCCTGCAGGGGCAGTATGAAAAAGCGAGTGAGACGACAAGCCGGGCCCTGCGTCTTGTACCGTCTTTCGGTTCGTACGGAAATCTGGCCATTTACGCGCTTGCCTTGCAGCGGTTCGATGAAGGGCGGCGGATCATCCATGACGCGCAGGCGGGAAAAATTGACGGTTTCGAATTTCGCAGTGCTCTCTATGCTCTTGCCTTTCTTGCGGCGGATTCCTCGGCCATGGCTGAACAGCAGAACTGGTTCGCGGGAAAACCCGAAGAGAGCGTGGGACTATCACTCGCCAGTGACACCGAGGCATATCGAGGTCGTCTGGGCGAGGCCCGGGAACTTACCACGCGAGCCGTGGAGTCCGCGATACGAGCCAATAGCAAGGAGAGCGGGGCGATCTGGTTGGCAAACGCCGCTTTGCGACAAGCCGCCTTTGGCAACGCCACCGAAGCGCGGAAGGCAGCAGCCAAAGCCTTAAAACTCGCTCCCGCAAGTCAGGGGACAGAAGTCGAAGCTGCGCTTGCTTTTTCTATGGCGGATGATGCGCCGCGAGCCGAGTCGCTGGCGCAAGACCTACGCAGGCGTTTCCCGTCGGACACTCAGATGCAATCGCTTTGGCTGCCCGCCATTCAGACCGAATTGGCGCTGGGCAGAAAGGACTCGACTTACATCTTGAGTGCCCCGCAGAGTGTTTCCCTTATCGAGTACGGGAATGTTCCGTTTTCTATCAATCCCTCTTGTCTCTATCCCGCTTACATTCGTGGGGAAGCTTATCTGGAGGCCGGGCAGGGCACGCTAGCCGCGGCCGAATTCCAGAAGATCCTCGATCACAGCGGGGTGGTCTGGAACTGCTGGACTGGCGCCCTGGCGCATCTGGGCGTGGCGCGAGCGAATCGACTGCAGGCGAAAACTTCACAAGGCGCCGACGCTGCCGCCCGCGTCCGAGCGTTGACAGCCTACAAAGATTTCCTCACACTCTGGAAAGACGCCGACCCCGACGTTCCCGTCTATCTAGCAGCCAAGGCCGAGTACGCGAGTCTGCGGTAAGGCGCAGAGATTTGATGAATACAAAACGCCGCTCCAGCTGTTTAATCATGCCTTTCATACTCAAGGTCCTGTGGTGTTCCAAGTTCCCAAAGGTCTTCACTCACCGAGCTCGACTGGCGAATTGAACCTGAGCAGATTAGGCACGCCCATCCGCGACGTGAATAACCCCTTTGTTTGCAAGAGATGTTCACGCTAGCTTTCGTGTTTTCTGCTCTATGAATCGTCGGTCCGCA
>JBPYDQ010000267.1:0-23979 GCA_051986135.1 Terriglobales bacterium
GGTAAATGGCAAGGTTGTGCTCGATTTCAAGCGCGCTTATAGCCCCCCTTGCGCCGTGACACCTTACGCAACCTGTCCGTTAACGCCCAAAGAGAACCGGTTGCCCGTCGGTATTTATGCCGCGAGAAGTACGATCGCAGAGGCGCGAGCCCCTAAAAAGCTGGGCTGCCGCCGCCGGTTCACTTGACAGTCTGCGTGTTTGTCTAACAGAATTTCTGGTTGACCTTTCTTGGGTACCGTCGTCATTTAACTAGTCTCTCTCTGCGAGGTTCTGATAATGCCCGTAATTCGTCCGCTGCCGGTCTTTGTTCTTGCGTTCATACTGTCTGCCAGTAGCTTTGCACAGTCGCCATCACAACCTACGATTTGGGCTTCGAAGCCCGACGTTGCCGGATTCGAGAAGATCGTCAATGATCGGCTGGCCGCTGCCAGCGTTGCGATCGCGCAGATATCGTCCGTCAAGGGCGCAAGAACAATCGCGAATACTCTCGAGCCTTTCGATAACGCGGTGCAGCAGATCAATTCGTCCTTGTATTTCTCGACATTGATGCAACAGGTCCATCCGGACGCGACTTTCCGCGACCACGCAACCGAAATGTTGCGCAAGGCCAGCGCTGTCCAAACCGACCTGTCCTTGAATCGCGACGTCTATAACGCCCTTTCGAGTTTGAACATCTCCAAAGCTGATGCGGCTACGCAGTATTACGTGAGCCGTCAGCTCTTGGAATTCCGCCTCGCTGGCGTAGACAAGAATGATGCCATCCGGGAGCGGCTCAAGAAGCTGAACGACGATCTCACCGCGGAACAGGCCGCCTTCGACCGCAATATTTCTGACGACCAGAAGAAAGTTGAAGTCACCGATCCAAAAGAGCTAGATGGTCTCCCGCAGGATTACATTGATCGCCACAAGCCAGGTCCGGACGGCAAAATTTATGTTTCTACGAATTATCCCGACGCTTTACCGGCACTGAAGTTCAGCAAGAGTGATGAATTTCGCCGCCGTCTGTTTCTCGCTTTTGATACCCGCGCCTACCCTAAGAATCGAGATGTGCTCGAAAGCATGATGAAAACGCGTTATGAAATCGCGACCACTCTCGGCTACTCTTCATGGGCCGACTACAACGCCGCCGATAAGATGATCAAAAACGGCGGGAACATCCATGACTTCATTCAGAAGGTGGATTCTGCAGCGCGGCCCACGACGGAGCGCGAATATGCCATGCTCCTCGCGGAAAAACAGAAGACCGACGCCAGCGCAAAAAGCGTGGGCGATTATGAGAATTCTTACTTGAGTGAGTTAGTGCGGCGCTCGCAATTCAACTTTGATTCGCAGCAGGTCCGTCCATATCTGCCTTTTAACGAAGTGCGGCGGGGAATCTTGGATACCGCTTCCACCTTGTTTCACGTCACTTTCCGCCAGGAGAACGATGTCCCCGCGTGGGATCCTGACGTAGAAACCTGGGATGTGCTCGATAATGGAAAAATCCTGGGTCGTTTCTATCTAGACATGCACCCGCGTCCGGGGAAATATAGCCATGCGGAAATGGCGCCGGTGCTCGACGGTGTTCGCGGTAAGCAACTTCCGGAAGCAATCCTGGTCTGTAACTTCCCCAAGCCGACGGCGGATGATCCTGGACTGATGGAGTACGCGGACGTGGTTACTTTTTTCCATGAGTTCGGCCACTTGATGCATTGGATTCTGGGAGGGCAGCAACAGTGGGCAGGAATCAGCGGTATCACGATGGAAGCTGATTTTGGGGAGGCTCCATCGCAAATGCTTGAAGAGTGGATGCGCAGCCCGCAGGTGCTGGCGTCATTTGCGCATCACTACAAGACCGGCGAGCCGATTCCTGCCGATCTGGTAGCTCATATGGACCGCGCTTCTGCCTTCGGCCGAGGTATTTGGGTAAGCCAGCAGAACAGCTACACGGCGATATCGTACGATGTCTACCGAGCCAAGCCTGACGAGGTTGACCCCGACGAGGTGGCCACGACAGATGAGAAAAAATACACTCCTTATACTCCCTTAGCAGGAACACACATGTATGCGGCGTTCGGACATTTGGGTGGATACTCCTCTGCGTACTACACGTACTTGTGGGACAAAGTGATTGCCGAAGATTTCTTTAGCCAGTTCAATCATGAGAATCTGTTGGCTGGACCAACCCCGATGCGTTATCGGCACACGGTCCTCGAACCGGGTGGTTCAATGTCGGCGAATGATCTGGTGCGAAATTTTCTTGGCCGGGAGCAGAATATGAATGAATTCCAGAAATGGATGGGAGAGGAATTCCAGCCTTCCAACCTAGCACAGGGACAATAAATCTGATCCGGGAGCTGATGACTTCGCCGCCAACACCTTTTCGCTTCCACGACTCGCGCGGCGTAATCCGGTGGCTGCGATCGGGGTGAGTAGCCCCGGTCGCGGACCTTCGACCAGGCTTGTTCAATTTTTAACTACCCGGTCGGCGGGGGAAGATGTATTCTGCTGGTCCCGTCTCTTCCAATATCGCCCCAAAGTGGACGAGGCTCGGGGCTTCCATTAGGCGAGGTCATTTGTGTACTCGCAGGGAATTCGCATCTACGGGCCGTTTTCCCCGGAGTTCGTAACTTGTGCCGCACGTGGCTTGTGGTTGTTGGGCTTGGTGTTGGGCTCCGCCCTGAGTCTGGCAGCGCAACAGCGCGCCAGCAGCCTGAGTGGACAGGATTCCTCGCAACTACCGCAGCAAGGCACGCCAAATTCAACCAGGAGAACAACCCCTGGGTTCTTAGGCTACGCGACCAACGGATCATTCATCTTTCCCGACATCGCCACCAGCCCTGGCTATCTCACGACTCAGGAGAAATTCAAACTATTTGTGAATCAGAGTATTTCCCCGCCTTACGTTCTGACAGCTGCGTTGAGTGCCTCATTTAACCAGGCTAGAGATGTCCCCGCAGGTTATGGCCAGGGCTGGGATGCATATGGCAGCCGCTTCGGAGCAAACATGGCCAGGGCCTCCAGCAACAGCTTCTTTGGGACTTTTCTATTCGCCTCGTTGCTCCATCAGGATCCGCGCTTCTTCCCTGAGAGCAACCCTACCTTCTGGCGCACCATGAAATACTCGGCACAGCGCATCGTCGTCACCCGCAACGATTCCGGGAAATCGGCATTGGATTCTTCGGGCCTGTTGGGCTCGCTGGCGTCCGAAGGGCTTGCCAACGTGTATTTGCCATCTTCGGAACGAACGGTTGGAAAGACGGTAACGCGCTTTGCCGTAGATCTAGCTTGGCGAGCTGGCGGAAATATGTTCAAGAACTACTGGCCAACATTGTTTCACAATATGGGTTTGAATCGGTTGAAAGTGATTCCGGATCCCGGAAAGCCATCGCAACTCAAGCAAGAAAACTAAATCGCAACTCCTTTTTCCAATCTCCCCCGCGTCGGGATTCTCGTTGAGGATTGCATTCATGGTTTCAAGCGCAGGTCCCCACGAAAGGCTTGTCCGCCAGCTATTGGTTGATGTTGTAGAACAGCCGATGTCACAGCCATGCGTCGGTGTCGGCTTTCGCGGGCGCGCGGGAAATCAGGCCGTCGCTTTTCCATGCGGTCGAGCAGCCGGGTGACGTCCGGATCACGGGTTATCATGCGGTTGGCACTCTCCCCGCAGGGGAGCCCTTGAGGCGCTCCTCGCAGGATGCGTAAGACGTTGTACTGAGTTTGGGAGAGTTCCTCAGCCTTGAGTACCCCGATCGACCCTCGGGTCAGCACGTCGGTAGTGCGAAGCAAATCCAGGAAGGCTGCCCACCCTTCGGACTTTGCTGGATTCATCTCTAGGTCAGTGAGAACGAACGGGGCAGGTCGCTTTAGCAAGCCCGCCGCAGCAGTGTTGTGCGGAATTAATGGTGTAAAAACACAGGACATCGCACGTGGATTTTTGAATGTTGATCCGGATGGTAATGAGTGCTGATCAGATATAACACTGGCATATGGGAGAGCTTGCGAAATTTTACGCAGGAGTTTGGCGCCCTCCTTGGAATCAACGCCGGTGTCGACGACGAGGATTCCCTTATGCCGATCAGGAACGTGGAATTTGCACTGCCATCGTTATCAGAGATGTAAGCGTACAAATCGGCTCCGATCGCGCTGACTTGGTGTGGCCCAAGCAGCACTCGCGAACCGGAGGGCGACAGCAAACGAGCCCCTGATGCAAAATATCGAGCCTAAGTCGGCGACGGGTTCCCAAGTCTGCTCCTAGGCCTCGCGGCGCAACGCTAAAAATTGAGTTTAACGGCAAACTGAATCAGCCGCGGGCCCCCGGATCCGAGGCCGACGTTGTTTTGCGCAGCGTCTGGTGTCTGGAAAAGCGCGCCGAAATTCGGCGCCGCCAAAATATTTGCGGGTAATGCGAATGCTGGATGGTTCGCGATATTGAAGAACTCGGCACGGAATTGCAGGTTCACATTTTCCCGGAGCTTCGTATTCTTCATTAACGAAAAATCGAAATTGCGGTACCCCGGACCCGTAACGATGTTCCGGCCAGCATTGCCAAAAGTCAAAGGCGCATTCGGGACAAAGGCTGCAGTGTTAAACCATTGCTGAACCGTGTGCGGGGCTGCGTTAGGATCTCCGACCAGACTCGGGCGATCATTTCCGAGGCCAGTGCTGCTGTTGTCCTGACCAGTCAATACTGAGAACGGCTGCCCGGTTTGTAGGGTCAAAATCCCGCCCAATTGCCAGCCGTCCGCAAGTGCCTTAGGCAGCGTTTGTGTTGTCGGAAGCTCGTAAATAAAACTCCAGCTTAGGCGCTGCCGAATATCGAAGTCCGACAGACCGCGTTCCGCCCGAAGATTGTAGTTGTCTTGCGGGAAAATCGTGGTGGCGTTCGCGCCCGAACCGAAGAACACGGAAGCCCCATCAATCGATTTTGACCACGTGTAAGCCAGCAGCGAGGACAAACCATGTGAAAAACGTTTGTCCAGCTTTGCCTGCAGACTGTTGTAGTTGGAACTGATCGTATTTTCTGCTTGAAAAATTTGCGCATATCCGAAGTAGGGCACGCGGACGATGTTGGGCATCAGGTTGATGTGTGTACTCAGGAACTGCGCAACTGGCACTGGAATCCCCAGTAGCTCCATGCGTGTGACGACGTCAGGCGTTAACTGATCGATTTGCGCTTGCGTGATATACGCCTGGTCAATTTGCCGGAAACGCGGAAGCTTCGTACCGGATGTGCCTACGTACGCCACTTCAAGTAGGGTTCGGGAAGGCAGTTCTTGCTGGATCAAGAAGTTATAGTGTTGTGCGTACGGCGTCGGCATTTTCTGGCTCGTGACGGTGATAACCGGAAAGCCGGAGGGCGCGAAGGCATTCGGCCATTGTGCGAACGGCGCGGAATTGAAGTAGTCGGGCAGATAGGGCGGATTCAGCATCACGTTGCCCGGAATGTTTCCGATAATGGTTTCGTAGAAAATACCATAGCCGGTGCGTAGTACGGTTTTGCCGTTGCCAAACAAATCCCAGGCCAGACCGACGCGTGGCGCAAAGTTTTTGTGATCGGGGTTATAGATGCCGTCGACTTCCGATTGCGTGACAATGCCCGATGCCTGCAACGCAGCCAGATCAGTTTGATTAACGGTTGGACTTAAGTAGGTGGTGAAGTCCTGCGGACGGAACGTGCTTAGTCTTCCATGTGCTTCCCTCAGCACAGTGTTCAGTTCATAACGCAAGCCATAATTGAGAGTCAGCTTGCGCTCGAGCCTGAAGCTGTCCTGCGCGAACAAGCCGTAGCTGCTGGTGCGGAAGTTGCGATGCGAATCGCCCACGAACTGCAACGCCCCGGCTGGTAGGCCTTCGGTGAAATCAACTAACGCATTCGGAATGTTCGCTCCAGCCGGGCCGGCGGTGTTGTTCGTACCACTGAAGCTGATTTGCCCATTGAAGGCGAGATCATAGAGACGATTGAGCTGCGTATAACGAATGTCGGCTCCCACTTTGAAGGAATGGCGTGCTGTAGCGTGCGAGAGATTGTCGACCCATTGGAAGGTGTTGATTGCCGTTCGATTGGGTTGGTCGATTCCGCCACCCAGGTTAGTAACCGATGCGCTACCCGAGACAAAACCGCCGGAGAACGTGATCTGGGGAATATTCCCCAGTCCCAGAGGGGCATTTGGTGGCAGTCCCGTATTGAAGCCGAATTCGGCGGCTGTCGGTCCGGGTTGCGTCGCCAGCGTGATGTTCGAACGCGTAAAACCGAAGCGTGCCTCGTTCAAAGTCTTCGGAGTAATGACTCTCGTATAGGACAGTGCGACCAGATGGTCCGCGCCGTCGTCGTTCACGCCCCATCCGGGGATATTGGTTCCGCTTTGCCCCGGCGTGAAGGGGAAGAAAATGTCCTGGCGGGTACGGCTATAGCGTGCCGAAAGACTGTCACTGCTGCGCAAGCGGTGGTCGACTTTGACCAGAAACTGGTCGGTGGCATCACGCTGCTCTGGGGAAGAAATGAAATTACCAGTTGGGTCGTTTAGATTTGGCTGCGGGAAGAGATTGAAGACGGCAGCGCTGGTGGGGTTTACCGACACGGTGACCGGATTTCCGTTCGCATCTGAAAAATGACCAGTCCGTTCAGCTAGCGTGGGCACATTGGTAATTCGCGTAATACCGGCGACGCGGCGGAATCCTTCGTAGTTCAGGAAGAAGAAGGTCCTATTTTTTACAATCGGGCCGCCCAGGGTGCCGCCAAACTGGTTCAATCTCAGAGCAGGCTTGGCGAAGCGCGCACTATTGAAGTAGTTGCGGGCATCCAGAACATCGTTTCGAAAGAATTCGTAGACCGAGCCGTGGAGGTCATTGGTGCCCGACTTGGTAACCAGGTTTACGACTGAACCGCTATTGCGCCCATATTCCGCAGCGAAGGTGTTGGTTTGAACTTCAAATTCCTGGATCGAATCAATGGACGGTAGCTGCGCAGCCTCGCCGGCGAAGTAGTTGTTATTGTCCACGCCGTCCACCATGAAATTGTTGGACGTTGATCGTTGGCCGTTTGACGAAAACCCAGACACGTTGCCCTCGCCGCCCTGCTGTCCACCTCCACCGCCAGATACCGCAACGCCGGGATTCAGGCGCGCCAGCTGTGCAAAGTCTCGCCCGTTGAGGGGCAGGTCCTCTACCTTGCGATTGTCGATGATTTCACCAACTTTGGAACTTTCCGTCTGCGTAAGGTCGGCATCGGCTTCTACATTGATGATCTCCGCGTTGGCACCTACGCGCATCGTCATGTCCACTGTACGCGTCTGATCGACACCAACTTCGACGTTTCGAGTTACTGTAACCGCAAACCCTGGCTGTTCGGCCTGGACCTGGTAGATCCCAGTGGGCAAAGCACCGACCTGGAAGGTCCCGTTGTCGGCTGTGGTCGTAGTTCTTTGTAGACCGGTTCCAGGATTGTTCACGATAACCTTTGCGCCCACTATAGCCCCGCCCTGCTCATCGCGAATCGTGCCCATAATTTTGCCTTGTGTCGTTTGCCCTGACACAAGCGCGGTCAGAAGAATAACGATACCCAAGCTCATCGCGGCGACGATGACGACTCCGTTGAGCCTGCCCACCCGCATCGCACAGCCATACCTGCTGGCGATCAACCACATTTCGTCCTTTGTGACTTGCTCATTGTGGTGTTGCATGTGCCCTGCCCCCATCCGAAATTTCGTCTTTGTATACCGTACCGTCTTTCATTACGAACTGAACATGCTGGAGTAGCCGAACATCTGTAACAGGATTGCCAGTGACAGCGACAACATCCGCAAACTTGCCTTTTGTGATGGAGCCCACGCGGTCCGACCAGCCAAGAAGCTCGGCGGCATTAATAGTGCCCGCTTGTAACGCCTGGGTTGGTGTTAGACCAAGTTCCACCATCGACCAAAATTCGCCGCCATTCTCGCCGTGTGGATATACGCCGGCGTCGGTGCCCAGTGCCACCTTCACTCCGGCACGAAACGCATTCGACACGTTTTTCTTGGCCGCCGGGATGATGATGGCGGCTTTCTCCCTGACCCAAGGCGGAAGCTTCATCTGCGGCTCGTGTTCTTCGAACCAGAACAGTGGATAAGTTGTCGGAACTAGATAGGTGCCGTGATCTTTCAGAAGCTGAATGCCTTCTTCATCAAGAAAGATGCCGTGCTCGATGGAATCCACGCCTGCCCGAACAGCATCCTTGATTGACAGGGCAGAATGCGCATGCGTGGCAACCTTACGGCCGAGACGATGCGCTTCGGCAATCAGCGCTTGCATTTCCGCCGGACTGTATTGCTCGAGCAGAGGATTGTCTCCCTTCGAGAAGACGCCGCCCGAGGCACAGTACTTGATCACATCCGCGCCATACTTCACGGTTTCGCGAACTTTGTGCATGACATCTTCGACTCCATCGGCGGCCCCTTCTGCCGAGTAATGGAATTCAAATGGGAGCATATTGTTATCGCAGTGCCCTCCGGTAATTCCTAGCGGTGGGCCTGAAACCTGCATACGCGGACCGACGATGTCGCCATCGTTGATCGCGTCTCGCAACGCGACATCTGAATATCCCGCTGCACCTACATTACGGACCGTGGTAAACCCTGCAAGCAAGGTCAGCCGCGCGTTCTTTGCTCCAGTAAGAGCCTGCCGTGGAACGGAGATCCCGAGAGACTCGTAACCGCCGCCAGTGGCGTTCATCGTAAGGTGCGTATGAGCATCTATAAATCCGGGCAGAATGGTCGCGTCACCCAGATTTACGACTTTCGCGCCAGTAGGTGTGCTTGCCATGGCGCCGTTGGCCACGGAATCAATGCGATCTCCCCGGATAATCACCACCGGTCTTTCGATCAGCCGACCCGTTCCTGCATCAAAAAGTCTTGCGGCTCGAATAACAACTACCTGGGTTGAGACATTGATTTGAGCCGCAGCACAAACAGTTACAAGGAATACGAAGCTGAGCGAGCGGATGCCACACGCGCGCGATATTGCCCTGAGAATATTTTGAATCGCATGTCTCGTCCGCACTAGCATGTTTCTCCCGAGCGCTGCTGCTTTATTGTTTGCTCGCGGCTGTGCACAACTGCTTCGATGTCACCGGCCGACCAACGTTCTTATCCAGCAATTCGAGCAGCGCTCTGACCTCCTCTAGACTGTTGTATCGGTGAAAGGAAATACGCAAACCGTCGAGGCGATTGGAGACTACGAATCCGTTTTCAGCAAAAACTTTCACCAGGGCATCTGAGTCGTGTGCCTTGAGAACAACGAGTGGACCTACGCTGTCGGCCGGCGTTTTGGCAGCTCCCAACTCGGCTGTGCCCTTCAGAAGCTTGGCCGCGAGAAGGGTGACGTGCGCTACGACGTTGGCGGTCCCGGCACCCAACAATAGGCGGACCCCTTCCGTTGCTCCATATACCACTGGAATAGGCGGAGTACCAGCCTGAAAACGACGCGCATTGGCTGCGGGCTCAAGCCGCTTGATATCGAACGCGAAAGGATTTGCCTGGCCGAACCATCCCGTAATCGGGGGCACCAACGAGGACGTCAAGGATTTTCTTACGTACATAAAAGCTAGCCCGGCGGTCCAAGAAGATACTTCAAAGTCCCGCTTACATCGAAATCCAGATTCATGACCTTCACGTCTACCGGACGCGTGCCGAAGTCCGGATAGTCGTCGAGCAGGACCCGCGCGCCGCATTCGTGGGCGATTCTTTCTACGTCAGAGACCAGTGAGCGAATGGCGTTGCGAAAACACAGGTGCGCGAGCGTCACGATTGGAGTTTCACGATTGATGGCCGGCTCGGATGCCTTCGCTGTGAGACGTTCATCTTGTGCATCGAGGAATATTATTTCAGCGCCAGGATTGGCTTGCCATAGCCAGATGTTGTCGGTAGTCGAGAATTCAAGTTTCCCCAACACGACTTTTTGCCGCTCGCGAAATGAGAGCGCACTGGCCATCGAATTCAGCCGAAGCGCCGGCCACCAGTGCAACCTCATCGGGCTCGGCGTCAATGAATTTTGCAAACAGAGCTCGTGTTCCCCATATTTCTCAATCCACAGATCCCACGGCGAACTTTGTTCGTGCCAACTCCAGAGATATTCATCAAATGCGTCTTCCACACGTTTCGAGAGCGCTCCCTGGGAACAGCTATTCAGGTAGACTTTGCGCTCGAAGACAGGAAACTGGGAACGAATCACGGCGATCGAGCTGCTATCGCTTGTCACGAGGACTCTTTCGTTGTTCTCTGCCAAGTGTCATCGCTCACTTCGCGCCGGCAATGCACCCTGGGAAGATTTGTGCCATCATAGTGGCTGTGCAGAACAATACCGCCATAGCCCATGCGACCGGAAAGCAGCGTGTCCATGCCATCGCCACCCCTTGCGGTAGCTCCGCACTGGTTAGGTGCGCACGCTACACTCAGGCTGCCTGCATGTCAAGGGGATTATCGATGGTATACAATCTGCACACCGGATACTAGTGATGTCTTCTTGTGAGTAGGCAATGGATATTCACGTACGCAACGATACGCCACAATGGCAAACGAAAAGGCGAGCCAAGCCAGCTAAGAGCAGGTCTACCTTAGAATCCATGAAAACAAAACGTGTGACCCGAAACCCGAAGAGAAAGCGTGCGTCTTCGCTCAGCGCGAGCGAGTTGCACATTAAAATGCCCGTTGCGAATGAAGCTTCGAATGGGACGCTCAGTCAGCGAGTCTACGAGGCGCTGAAGAAAGACATCATCACCGGCCACTATCAGCCCGGAGAGGCGCTGAGCGAAAAGGAGTTGGCGAAACGTTATCACGGCAGTCGCACTCCGGTGCGGGAGGCTGCCGCCCGCCTTCAGCATGAACACCTGATGAGGATTGTGGCCAATCGCGGATACTTCATCACACAGATTTCCTTTCAGTGGGTAAATGAGATTTACGAATTCCGGGCTGCCGTCGAAGGTGCGTCAGCGGAGCTGGCTGCCCAAAAAAACTGGGATCAAACTACTTTGGATCATCTGCTGGATTTGGCAAATACAGAACGCAAAGTGGACGATCGGGCCAGCTATATGAGGTTCATTGCAGCAGATACGGAGTTTCATAATGCGATCGCAAAGCTGACGAGGAATCCACTCCTGATCCGTGCCGTCGCGGATATGCGCTCACAGATGGAACGTATTATGTATGCCTCGATCGAAGCAGGATATTACGGAGAACTACCAGTAAGTGAGCATTGCGGAATTGTAGAAGCCATTCAAAACCGGGACCCCGCATTGGCCCGTAAGAGAATGTGTGACCACATCTACATCTCCAAAGACAAAGTTCTACGATTAGCGAGCGGTAGCTCCCGACTGTAGACTTCTACCTTTTCCGCCAGCACACCTGCTTACCACATCTGTGACTCGCTAGCCCATGTAGCCGAGCATCCTGGATCGATCGATAGATCTATGGAGGCACTTGCAGCTGGGTCAAACGGCGGACACGATGATCGTGCTGCAGTCGGATATGATCGGAGCTGTATAGGTTAACGCGTGGGAGCGGCATCGGCATTTTCTCGATTGTCTAAAAGGAATCGATTTGCTCTTCGCCCCTTTTGCAGCGCTTTATTCGTGGGCCCTGCAATGCGAGAACGGAAGCTCAAGCACCCGACAACGCTCGTTCCCTCTGAACCTCTTAACTACCGCTTACGTTCTTCACTGCGATCGAATTTTCGATAGGCACAGGCTCCCTCTATCGTGCGGCCGCCTTCGTTTTCTCCTCGGGGTTGGTGCGCAAGTATCGCTCCCACCATTCCATGGTGCGCTGGTGAAGGTCGATAAAGCGAAAACGCGAGCCACGTACGATGCTGTGATCAGCATCGCGGTAGATCAGCAGATCGGCGGAACGGTGAAGTGCGCGAAGGGCGGAGAACATCATCATCCCTTGTTGGAATGGTACGGTGAAGTCGGCCTTGCCGTGAATGATGAGAACGGGCGTATGCACGCGATCGGCAAAGAAGAATGGAGAATTATCGATGTAGCGATCGTGTCGCTCCCAAGGCGTGCCACCGGCACGGCCCTGCCCAGTTTCGATGGTCCAAATATCGCGATCGCGCCCGTCAGCCCAGGTGCTGAAGAAGTCACTAGGTGGAGCGAGCAGTACGGCCGCAGCAAAGACATCGGATCGGGATATCAAAGACAACCCCGCAATACCGCCTAAGCTACGGCCGGTGATGCCAAAGCTTCCGGTCGTGAGGCCCATCGCACGCGCGGCATTGACTGCGGGAACTACACATTTCACATAGGATTCACTGAGAAAGCCGGGATTCACCAGCACATCCGGCATCAAATAACCGTAACCATGGGAGACGTACCATTGGGCTTCACTCTCGAAATGATTCTTAAATTGGCTGAGCTTCTCGTATATATACGTGATCACCGGTACCGGTTGGTCGGCACTCGCATATGCCGGCAAATAGAGCAACGCATCAAGAGCATTGCCATCCACCGAATAGAAGCGGATTATCTTTGGAACTTGGAACGCGAACGCGGCCAACTGCGGATTCAGATCAGTCACGCGCTGTGGAACCGATTTTCCTGCCGATAGCAGGTAACCATCCTCAGGAGAGGCAGCGCTTTGTGCAGAGAAGAGCACCCTGGAGCCGTCGTGTGTTACGTTGATCCCGCGAATTGTCTGGTCGCTGGCATACACGTTTTCAGTTCGAGCCCCTCCGGTTGACCATCGACGGATGGTTTCGCGGTAACTTTGCTGATCGACCGACCGATAGAAGAGCGTGCGCCCATCAGCGCTCCATGTGAGATCACTATTTTGTGCTTGCACTTCAGCATCGGCTAATGTTCGGGCTTTTGGTTGGCTGAGTTGAGTGACGAATACATCCCAGGTTGGCTCAACAATGGTGTACATCTTTGAGTCCTCGGGTACCGTACCCGGGCGAGCCGCCAAAAAAGCAAGCCATCCGCTCGAAGCCACTCGCGGCTCACGTGTCTGTTCGGGGATTTTGTCCACCAGGACCCTTTCTCTCCTATCCGAAATATTTATCGAACATAGCCTTCCTTTTTCTGGAAAGATTAATTCGCGGTTGTTGGCCGAGAAGACGACCCAACTCGGGCTGCGCTTTTCGAGAATGGGTTCAGGTGCCTGTCCACCCTGCGTCGAAACCAGCCATTCCTGCAACATCTCCCGCCTAAACAACATTACGGTTTCGGGAATAACCTCCTTGTACAGCACTCGTGTGCCGTCTGGCGAAATGGCAAAATTCTTCAAAACCACCGGCTGGGGAGTGAGGACATGATTCTGACCTGTGCCCACGTCCACCGCAATCAGCGTCCATTTGCGCGCGTCCACGAATGGGGCATCTCCAGGCATCGTGGCATCGGTACTGTGCAGGAGTTGCCATTCCGGATCAGATTGTGTAGCCATCGACATCAGGGCGGGGTAGACGATTGTCGCTCCATCGACGCTCCATTGTGGTGCCAGATTCTCCGTTGGCCACAAACCTTGGTCCTTGGGGAACAGTTCGCCCAATTCACGAACCTTTCCGTCAGGCGTCCAAAGGCACAATTGGCGATGATTTTCCCTCGTGCGGTAAAACGCCAGCTGGTGGCCAGCGGGCGACCATACTGGTGTATCCGCGTAATCACCAGGAACCACCTGGGTCGCTTTGCCACCAATGTTGCCTACCCACAAAAAGCCATCGGGATGGGCAGACATAATGTTCGACTCGAGGGAGGTGTCCACGGTCGTGTATGCGAGCCAAGCACCATCTGAGGACAGCTGCGGTTCGCTGTCCGGCGCGAACTCAACGATCCGCAGCATGTCCACTGGGTCAAGCGGCCGCGAGTTGGTGTACGCTTGCACCAGCCCCGGAAAAAAGAAGACTGCAACAATTGCCAACCCACGCAGCCTCATCCTTGCCCTCCTTAACTTCTCCGTGTTGCCTGTTGGGAACATGGCAATGACCGCCTGGCTCCTCAGCTGAGGCCGTGCGGTGCCCGAAAAACTAGGCTAATTTGGCAAAATTTGGTTTCCTCGACCGAGCTATTGCGCCCGGGTTCTCGAAGAAAGGCACACTCAGTGTGTCACGGCTCCACTCGGACGGAGGATGAACAACCCACCTGATGAAAGAACTCGAGTTAGCTGTTGATTCTCAGCGATTGCCGCCACCCCTACGAAAGCGAATGGTAGTAAGCGGAGCATACCGCGGTCGTTCGAAAAGAGATATCGACTCGCAACCCTCTGAATGAAAAGAAGCCAAGTCCGCTCTAACATTTGCAGGAGGGTTCCGTTGCATCTGTCAGGTCGCCTCTAAAAGTTGTAAGTCAGCGAGAACTGAAATTCTCTCCCCGGTGCGACCTGCACCGGTTGGCCAAATCCAAGCGCAGGATGTGCTGGATCCAACCCAATGGTATTGTTCGCGGCCTGGACATTTACTTGGTTGAAGCTATTAAACAAATCTACTCTGCCCTCGAAACGGTGTCGCTCGCGGATCACAAACTCCTTGCTCAGGCTACTGTCCACATTGATCGTTCGGGGCAGGTTGAATGTGTCGCGCCCTTCCAACCCCGGTCTTTCAACTTGCGCCGCGTCATTACCGTAACCGCCCGCATCGAACCCGACGAGTCCCGAATAGGGCAACCCTGACTGCGCTGTGAAGATAGTGCTGTAACGGATCCCCATCGGCAGCTGCAATGTACCAAACAAGGTGAAATTGTGGCGTACGTCTTGTGAGGCGTTGCCACGGTCGAGCCGATAGTTTTGGGGGTCGAGATGCATCGAAGCGAAGGTTCGGAAATTATCCGAATCGCTGATGTTGTGAGAAAACACGTAGTTCGCTTGCAGGCTGAAGCGCTTGCTGAAACGTTTAACGAATTTGGCCTGCAATGCGTCGTAGAAGCTCTGATCACCAGACGCCTGGAGAAAGAGCTCCCGGTATCCCCCAAAATTGACTCCCAGTGGACCAGGGACAACCGACGGCACTCCGAACGGCCGAAGAGCGTCTGCCTGCGCCAGGGTGCGAGTCTGAGCCATGGTTGGCCCGATGAAGAAAAACGGAGGTGCGTTCATATCCTCGGTGCGGAGCAGCTTCACTCCGTGCACGTGGATGTAATCAACTCCGAGGGAAAAGTCCGTGGAAAGCTGGCGCTGGATGCCCAAGTCCAGCTGTTCGGTATAAGGGTTGACCCGCAGGCCGCCAAATTTATTTCCCACCGAATCCGGAAAATCTGTCGCACTCAAGCCGCGCACGATGGGAATGAATACGCTGTCCTTGGGAAAATTTCCGCCGTTCGGCGGCGAGGAGAATCGGTTTGGAAAACTGGGGAAGAGAGGATCACCCTGATTCAAGAATAGTGTCGCGATACCGGCAGGGCCGAAGTTTGATTCCCGGTTAATCAATGAGGACTCAATGGTGGCATAAAAGATGCCAAACGAAGCGCGCACCACAGTTTTGCCGTCACTCGCCGGGTCCCATGCAATTCCGACTCGCGGCGCAAAGTTGTTGGAATCGTGCATGAGGGTCTCGTAGTCATAGCGGAGACCGAGGTTCAGCGTAACATTGTGGCGAATATTGAACCCGTCCTCACCATAGAAGCCTAAAAGCTTTTCGTTAAAGTGAACACCCGACATTCCGAACGACTCACTAAAACTTACAGGGAATGTGGCCGGGTTACTGGGATTAAATGGGAACGGCGTGCCAGGCGCAAACGTGTACGTGCCGTTAAAGTTGTTAAAAAACGTAACAAAGCGCCTGTAGTACTGAACGTCCAAGCCATATTTGAGATTGTGAGCGCCTCTGTTTTGCGACAGCTTGTCGGTCCATTGGAAGCCATTTTCGCGCAGATTTTGCGGAAGGCTATTGTCAGGGCCGGTGATCCCAACGCCTGGCCGGATGATCTCTGGAGGCACATTCGCGAAGTTCGGACTTGTTGAGCAAGGATACAGTTCCGAGCAGATATCCACTTGATCGTAGGTCCATGCGAAGCGCGCTTCATTAACCAAACGAGGAGACAGGACTGAAGTCAGCCCACCGACGATGCCCTGCACATTGTCTATCGCAAGGTCTGCTTGGTCGGTCGTATTGAGACCCCCAACATTAAAGTTGTTCAACCGACTGCGAAGGATGTTATATCTGACATCAATGCGATTACTCTTAGTCAGCTGGTCATCTACCTTGCCGAAGAGGTTGAATGACTTGAAGGGTTGACTGGTAAGCGCCCCTGCAGTCTGCAAGACCGAGGTTATGCCCGCATTCAATTGGCTTTGATGCTCTTGCTCGTAGCTGAGCAGGAAGTGCATTTTATCCGTGATGATGGGACCGCCGACCAAACCGCCCCATTGTTCACGGTTGAAGTCGGGATTCTGCCCCGTAAGCGCATTCGTAGCGTCCCAGGTGCCTGGCCGCCCATAGGCAAAGGCCGTACCATGCCAGTTGTTCGTGCCACTCTTGGTGATTACATTGACGACTGCGGACGGAGAACGGCCGAACTCTGCGGAGAAATTGTTAGTAATTACCTGTACGTTCTCGACCGCCGCTAGCGAGAAAGTACCATTGGCTCCCGATATATCACCGGGCAGTGTCCTAATTTCGCGTAACTGATTGGTCATGCCATCGGCAAGAATGGTCAACTGCCGTTCCCCTTGGCCGTTAAAGCTTATTCCTCCCGTACCGCCACCAGTGTTTACGGCGCCCGGGGCAAGCGTGACGAAGGAAAAGAAATTGCGCCCGTTAATGGGCAAGTCGTCCACGCTCCTCTGGTCGACGACTTGATCGAGCTCGCTTTTGGTCGTCTCTACCAAGGGTGCCTCCCCTGCCACCGTCAGCTTCTGTTCGACCGTGCCGGGCTTCAGCGTGAAGTTGATCACCTGGGCTGCGTTGGCTACAAACGCGAGATTTGTAATTGTCTGCGGGGCGAAGTTTGTCATTTCTGCAGTAACGATGTACGTGCCCGTAGGAGGCAGGGCAGCAAATATGTAGCGTCCGTTGCTGTCGGTCTGCTGACTACGAACCACCCCCAGACTGACATCCTTGACTGAAACTGTGGCACCTGGCAGAACCGCTCCCGATGCATCCTGCACTGTGCCCTGCAAGGAAAAGCTGGTGCCCACTTGAGCATGTGCAGAAGACCAGATTATCGAAACTGAAAAAAGCATTCCGAGCACCCGGAAAAGCCGACTATGTGAAATTTGGGGGATTGTCGGTAGCATGTGCATGTCCTCGCAGATTAATCTGGACGCGCACCAACTCTCTAGCAGGTGTCGACGCAACAGAGAATTGTAATGCGGCCGCGAATGTTAACATCACCAGAAATTGCATGTCAATAGTATTGCAGCGACACATCGACTGACATATTATCGGTATGCCAACTTCAATGGTAGGCGTGGCCGCTGGGCTTCGTGGTATCGCCATAAAGGTGATTAACTTTTCGTGCCATGCTCTTCTGACTCGTCGTTTCTAGATTGCGGCAATGATCGTGCTGGTCTGCGTAGCGCCTTGGAGCGGTATCCAGGCTTGGTCAAACGTCAGCGCCAACCCATTATTCATCGCTTTCCGCTCATGCACATCGCTGCAGCCACGCACGTAAGGAATTTCGCGCTGCTGGCGGCTCAGCTCTTCGCCATGAACTGCCTTCACATTTCGGCACGGATGACCTTTTCTGTTGCACGCGGCGGTTACGCTCCGCAAGCCTTCGGTCGCGTAACCAGGCGCGGCCAACCATTGCCAAGTTCAGCAATTGTCAAGGCCTTCCGTAAGCTCGCGTTTATGACAGCGGCTCTCTGGCTCCGTGAACGTGCCCGAGCCATCGGTCCGGCAACACAGCCGGGATTGGTAGACAAAAGACAAGCTGTGATAGGCCTAAAGCACCTGCGGAGGCGGGAGGAAACTATGATCGGCGAGCAAAATTCGAAAAACACATACGCTTAGGTCATTGGGTGGCGCTGGTGTCGCTCCCGATGGAGGGACACGCAGTCGCTGACTTCTAACGGTAGCAACTCGGCTGACCTGAATATTCTATCGGAGGAGTACAGAATGAAACCGAATGCGATTGTCACGCTCCTCATTGCGATTCCGTTCCTGATGTGGAACGGTGCTGTGCTTTCGGCACAGGTAGACCCCCATGTCTATCAGGCATTGCGCTGGCGTTCGATTGGTCCTGATCGTGGCGGGCGTGTGACTGCGGTCGCTGGGGTGCCGAACGATAGGCTCCTGTATTACATGGGAGCAACCGGCGGCGGAGTATGGAAGACCGTCAATGCCGGAGTGACGTGGATGCCGATCTCGGATCGTTTTTTCAAGACGGGTTCAGTTGGTTCGATTGCGGTTGCTGATTCCGATCCGAGTATTGTCTATGTGGGAATGGGAGAAGCCTGCCTTCGCGCAAACATCTCCCATGGTGATGGAGTCTACAAATCAACAGATGCCGGCCGCACTTGGCGGAACATCGGTTTGCATGACACAAGCCAAATCGGCAAGGTCTATGTAGATTCGCATGACGCGAATCTTGTCTATGTGGCCGCCATTGGTCATCCTTACGGCGCGAACCAGGAGCGGGGCGTCTTTCGCAGTAAGGATGGCGGCACCACCTGGCAGAAGGTTCTTTACATCAATGACAAAACCGGCGCAGCTGATCTGGCGGTGGATCCACACGATCCCCGCACGATGTACGCCACTACCTGGCAAGTGCTTCGTACACCCTGGGACATTTACGAGGTTGGCCCCGGAAGCGGCATCTACAAGTCCAACGACGGTGGCGACAGCTGGGCACAAGTGAAGAAGGGGCTCCCCACGACCGATATGGGAAAAATCGGCATTTCCGTTTCCCCGGTTGATTCTAAGCGGGTATGGGCAACCATCGGCGGTAAAGATGGTGGTATCTACCGGTCCGACGATGCCGGTCAGAGTTGGCAGCTAACGAACGGCAGCTTCGAAATGCACTCGCGCCAGTATTACTACGGCCATATCTTCGCCGACCCGAAGGAACGCGACACGGTGTACACGTTCGTAGCTAAAGACTTTTACAAATCGAGCGATGGCGGCAAGACTTGGGGGAAGATTCAATCTCCGCACGGGGACTATCACGGCCTGTGGATCGATCCACACGACAACAAGCGCATGATCAATGGGAATGACGGCGGCGCCACCATTACGTTTGATGGAGGCAAGAGCTGGACTTCAGAAATGAACCAACCAACCGCTCAGTTTTACACCGTTCGTGCCGACAATGATCTCCCGTACCACATCTATGGAGCACAGCAGGACAACACTACGGTTGCAATTTCGAGCCAGGCGGTAAGCGCGGCAACGGTCCGGGGTGGTCTCGGGGGGCCTGTTGATTTCACGGAAGTAGGAGGCGGCGAATCGGGCTATGTAGTGCCCGATCCGAGGGACCCGAACATCGTTTATGCTGGCGCCTTTTGGGGCTTGCTAACGCGCCACGATAGGCGTACTGCCACAACGCGCAATATCACAGTCTGGCCTGATTTTCCGGGAGGCCGCAGCGGCGCGGAAATGAAGTACCGCTTTCAGTGGACGTTCCCGATCGCTATTTCCCCCGCTGACCCGGCAGCAGTTTATGTCGGCGGCAATGTGGTCTTCAAATCAACTGACCAGGGACAGAGTTGGAAACCGATCAGTCCCGATCTCACCCGCGACGACAAAACACGGGAGAGCGGTGGCCGACTGGAGGACATCTATGGGACAGTCTTCACTATCGCTCTATCGCCGCTGGATAAGAACACGATCTGGGCCGGGTCCGATGATGGCTTGATCCATCTAACGCGTGATGGCGGTAAAACATGGACGGACATCACTCCACCCGGCGTGGAGCCGTGGACAAGGATGAACGTCATTGAAGCTTCATCGCATGATGTGGCCACAGCCTACGTGGCTGCGAACCGTTACCAAGTTGATGATTTTCGACCATACATCTACCGCACTCACGACTATGGTAAGACATGGAAGGTTGTGGCTCGTGGAATTCCGGAAGACACATTCGT
This sequence comes from Terriglobales bacterium, assembly GCA_051986135.1. GTDB lineage: Bacteria > Acidobacteriota > Terriglobia > Terriglobales > Acidobacteriaceae > Gp1-AA122. The sequence goes on from JBPYDQ010000267.1 coordinate 19,966, forward strand.
ACGCACGGTTCGCCAGGACCCGGTCTGGCCACAATTACTTTATGCCGGGACGGAAACAGGCGTTTACGTTTCTTTCGATGATGGGGAGCAATGGCAGACCTTGCAACTGAATCTGCCGGTTGTTCCGATCACTGATCTAACTTTACAAAACGGCGATCTCATTGCCTCGACCCAAGGACGCGCATTTTGGGTGCTCGACGATATCACGCCGCTCGAACAAGTCACTGCCGATCTGCCTACATCACAGTTACATCTATTCAAGCCTCGAACCGCCTATCGGGAAGGACGCGAGTCCTCGTTTGGTCCGCGCGCCACCCTTGACGGTGTCATTGTGGACTATTACCTCGGCGCAGCACCCATCCAACAGGTTACTCTCGACTTTGTGGATGCCAGCGGCAAAGTGATTAAAACTTTTACGAGTGCAGCAAAAGAAGGCGCTGCGAACCGTCCCGCTGTAATGCGAAGCGCGATCAATCGCAGTGCAAACGAGGCGACTCAGTTAGCGGAGTCAAGTGGCCTTGTTTTCATTGGTCAAGGAAGCGTTGTGCCTACCGAGTCCGGGTTGAATCGCTTCGTTTGGGACATGCGCTATCCGGATGCGGCGGGAATTGACGGTGGAACCTACCTATTCGGGGGAAGTTTGCGCGGACCCAAGGTGGCACCGGGAGAGTACAAGGTCAAGATTACGGTTGGAGACCAAACCGCCAACCAAAGCTTTGAAATCAGGAAGGACCCGCGTGTGCCCACAACGGACGACGATTATCGTAAGCAATTAGCATTTCTCCTGGCCGTTCGCGACAGAGTCTCAGACGCGAATGAAGCCGTTACTAAAATCCATCTCGTTCAGGGACAGGTTGGAGCGGTATTGCAGAAGGCCGGCACCGATACTTCCCTCGTGAATGCCGGCCATCAACTTAGTGAGGCTCTCAACGTGGAGTCGGAGCAACTCTATCAACCGCGGTTTACTGGATTTGATGATCAGACGCTGGTTTACCCGTTGAAGCTGAACAATCGCCTAGCCGCATTACAGAGCTACGGCCAAGGAGACTATCCGCCCACGGAACAGGATGTGGAGGTTCTGGCGGAGCTTTCCCGCGAACTCGATCAGACGCTGGCCAAACTAAAGCAGATTTTGGATGTTGATTTGTCAGCATTCAATGCGAAATTGAAGGCGGCAGGTTTTTCAGAAGTCAGTGTGTCTCGGGTTGAAGTATCGAGCAAGAACTGAGTCTAAAAGGGGATACGAGGAACGAGGTAAGCGACCCGCGCTCTTGCAGAGCGCATTGTGTCGCAGCAGCTCTGAAGCAGTTTCTTCGACGACATTCTCGGCCTCGCCGATCTCGTCGTCGCAATCACTCTCGGAGCAAGCAAGTACCGCATGATGTAAGAGTACAGTCATACTCTAATGCTGTGAAGGATCAAAATTGATATTCCTAAGCCCTCCGCGTAGCTCAAAATGCTGTTGAACAACCCAAGGACCGCCCGAAACAGAAAGTCGATTGCGTTCAACGTGAGCTAATACTCAGGCAGCGTGAGATTGTCTCCCAAGTCACGGTTGAGCAAAAAATCAGCGATCCAAGGGATTCTCAGCAGGTTCATGATGGCGTTGCGCACAAGCATGGACGCTCTGGACTTTGGGGCGAATGTGTCTGCGAACTTAAGCGCGGCGTGTTGCTTTCGTATAACAAACGCTTCGAATTCATTCTCGTAACGGGCAAATGCCGTTTTATAATCGCCAGCTGACCGATGCAGTTCGCCAGCGAGAATGTATGCCCCTGCCATCGCGATGGCCGAGCCTTGACCAGCGAGCAGCGATACGCACCATGCCGCATCGCCCACCAAAGTTACCCGACCGCGAGTCCAAGAAAAGCCGTCCTTGCTGTCCATCCTAATTTGGCTCACACGATCAAAATACAAGTCCTTAGTGGAATCCAGTGCACCCAGAATCTGCGGGCACTCCCACCCGCTGGCCGCAAAGCGCTGCCCCAACAGCTGTTTCTGAGCGCCGAAGCCATCGGGTATCGTCGGAGACGGGTCGGCAAAGATGAAGAAAAAAAGCGTGCGGTCTCCGCGCAAAGCAAAACGCCCGACCTGTTGGCCGACCTCTGTATGCATTACGTACACCAGGTCGTCTCGCGGGTGGTAGCCGGAGGCTTCGAAGGCGGCGACCTTATAACCGAGATAGTGCTCAAATTCGATCTCGGGACCAAAGGCTACCTCGCGAACGCGAGAATGGAGCCCATCGGCTCCAATGACCAAATCGAAATCTCGCACCGTTCCGGAGTTGAACGTCACTCGAACCCCGGACACCGTTTTGTCAATAGAAGCAATGCTGTCATTGAAGATTGTTTCGACGGTACTTTCGATGGTCCGATAAATCAAGGCCGCCAGTTCTCCGCGAGGAATGCTGATGTATCGGCCATTTGCTATGCGGGCAACAGAATCAACGGGGAATCCAGCCACCCGGTTGCCATCGCGCCCTACGACCCGCACTTCCTGGACCAGGTAGCCGCCGCGGCGAATGTCCGGTAAGAGCCCCATCCGTTCGGCAACGTCGAAGCCTACACCCCAAAAATCGATGACGTATCCGCCACGGCGTAGCTGCCCTGCCCGCTCCACAATCGTCGGCTGCAATCCGTAGCGGTGTAGCCAGTACGCCAAAGTTGGTCCCGCAACGCCCGCACCTGAAATCAGGATTCGCATCGTTTACATTCTCGATTCGAAATGCCAGTCTGACTCGTCGATTCTAAGTCAGCCGGTGTCTAACCGCTCGCCTCACTAACTAAAAGCCCAAGAACCGTCGCGGCTCTGTGCTGGCGTGGCCGAAAAGCACAAGTGGTATTTCGACTGTTGTCACAAAAACCATAATTACAAGATTCGGCAGCACTGCTCTCGGTTTAACGAGGCCACTTGAACGTCTGTGGTAGGGACAAACCTTCCGCGCCCGGTAATCAGTGAACCAAACCCCACATAAGCTTTGTTCGCGAAGTACCATGCGCGTCTCGCGCCAATCATTATGGAAGTCAAAATAATGGGTGAAACAGCAGTGGAATATGGCTGGCACGAATTGACACTGACGCCGAAAGCTGGCGGCGAGCCCGTCTACGTCCGAACGCGATATCTGGATTTGTAAAAAAAGGACAAAACAGGTTATTGGAAACTGGCAATATTCATGGACAACGCTGATGTGCCGGATACGGCAAAGACTGCAGCAGCGTGAACTTATCAGCGTTTGGGCAGTTTGCTGTATAGGCGTTTGCTGAGGCTCGCCGGCACTTCAAGAGCTCGGCCGTCGCCAATCAAACGCACGACATTGCTTGTGCCGTCGTGGACGACGCAGCAGTGTCTGCAGGTTTTGAAATGCGCTTCGATCCGGGTGCGCAACTCGGGGTCAACATTGCCATCCACATAGTTAGAGATTTCACGCCAGACGTCAACGCAACTGATCTCAACCGTCATGTCATTCAATCCGTCTGGCCTACCAAAGCCGGACCTTCTCGTATTTGCGTCCTCTACTCCAACTGCCATCGAATCCCGGCGCGAGAGCGTCGCGCATCTGCAAGCGAGCGAGCATCAGTCTGATCTTCACGCTGGATTCGCTTATGCCGAGTACCTGCGCTGTTTCCTCGATACTCAACTGCTGAATATCTGCTGCAGATGAGCACTTCCCGATATTTTGGCGACAGCGAATCCACCGCCCTTTCAGTGAAGAAATTGCGTGAGCAAATGGGAAAGATCTTGTCACCTTTTCGGCGGAAGTGAATCCCAACGCTTGGGAGAAGGTTTGGGTTTTTCAGAGGTGTCTCTGGCTGGAGGGGTCGTGGATATCAGCTGCTTGGAAGTGATCCGGGAGCTTTCGAATTACTTCGACAAGGAGGTGACGCCGAAATTACGAGATCAGATCCTTGCCCATCTGATCGCATTGCACCGCAGTTTACAACGGCCTTAGAAACACTGTTACGCTCACAGCAGATGGCCGGGCTTTTGATTTGCCCGCAGAATTTAGTCGACGCT